>JALSPN010000065.1 GCA_026985945.1 Thermodesulfobacteriales bacterium | reverse complement strand
CTACCAGGGTGGTCTTCCCGCTGCCAGGCAAGCCGTGCAGCAAGATGTTCTTTCGGTTGTGAAGAGGTAGCAGCATATTTCCCTCCTTACTGCTAAAAAATAGAACATTTTTGATCTTGCACCAGAGTTTTCCGCCTCTTTTTGAGCGGGCGGCTGGAAAGAAGGACGTAGGTGGCTCCCATGCCCCCATCACATTGCCTGGCACTGCAAAATCCCAGAATATATTTTCTAAAAGGGCCTTTTCTTAGCCATTCGTGGACGTAATTTTTTAAAATGGGCTTATCTTTTGAAGAAAGCCCGCGACCGTGAATAATTAAAAGGCAACGATCCCCTCGTGAAAGAGAATCCCTGAAAAAAGAAAAAAGGGCCTCTTCCGCCTCAACCACTGTAAAACGATGGATGTTTAGAACCCGTGAGACGGAAATTTTGCCCTGGTGCAGGGCCTCAAAAAGGTCTTTTTGAAAGCCTCTTACCAGTTCTTCTACGTATTCGGAAGTGTCCCGCACACGTATGCGGAAAAGTTCACGGGGGTTTATCTTTTCTTCTCGTTTTGGGGGATGAATGTCTCTGCCTTTTAAACTCCAGTAAATTTTGTCCCGGCCAAAAAGCCTTTTTACCCCTTTCATTATTTCTTCAAAGGAGATCTCTCCTTCTTCGAGACCGGCAGGGCGTTCTGCCGGGAGCTCTTCCCGGCGGATCTTGTTTTTCAGCATATCAAAGGGACGATTAAAGCCCTTTTTAGGGGACATGTCTGCATGATAACGCTACTTTGCCGCCGAGCCAACTAAGGGTTGTGAAGAAGGGAACAGACCTTTTCAAGAAGCTGAGAAAAGGTATAAGGCTTGGAGACGAAGGTAACCCCTTTGATCTTTCCGTCAGAAGGGATGGAGCCTCTGGGATATCCTGAAGAAAGGATAATCTTGACTTCTGGATATTTTTCCTGCACCAGGGCTGCCAGCTCTTCTCCATCCATCTTGGGCATCACGAGATCTGAGATGATAAGATCGATCTTTTCGCGAGAAAGGATTTCCAGCGCCTCAAGACCATTTTCGGCCTCAAATACCCGATAGCCGGCATCTCGCAGGAGCTCTACGATGGGTTCCCGGACCAGGACGTCATCTTCAACTACCAGAATAGTCCCCTCTCCCTTTACCGAAAGGGACGAAGTTTCTTTTGGGACCTGTGTTTCTTCTTTCTCAGGCCGGGCACGGGGCCAATAGATCTTAAAGGTGGTGCCATGGCCCTTTTCGGTATAAACCGAGATAAAGCCTCCGTATTGCTTGACCAGAGAATAGACAATGGCAAGCCCCAGGCCTGTGCCTTGCCCTGCGGGTTTAGTGGTGAAAAAGGGTTCGAAGATGTGGGGGAGGATTTCTTCTGGAATCCCTGGGCCGGTATCAGAGATGGAAAGGACAGCGTACTCTCCCAAAGGAATTTCAAGCTTTAGACTTTCCCTTGTAAATTTTTGGTGGAGAAGCTTAATGTGTAATTTTCCCCCTTTGGGCATAGCATCTCTAGCATTTACAATAAGGTTCATAATAATCTGTTGCAAATGGGTTTCGTCTGCAGATATATGGAGGTGATTTTCACTGGTTTCAAGCAAAAGTTCGATATCTTCTCCTAGAAGCCGCTGCCAAAAATTTTTCATCTCCTGGCAAAAATTTACGAGATCAATATTCCGGGTATGTTGTGGCTTGCGACCGCTAAAGGTAAGAAGTTTCTGCGTGATATCTCCCGTCCTTTCCAATACAAGATTAATGTTTCGCAGGATGTCGGCAATTTTTTCCGGATCGTGACGGTATTTTTGGAGTAAATCTACATATCCCTTTAGAGAGGTAAGGAGATTGTTGAAATCGTGGGCCAATCCGCCAGCAAGCCGCCCCACGGCTTCCATTTTTTGGGCCTGGAGAAGCTGCTCCTGAAGGCGTCTTTCTTCGGTAATATCCCGCGAAATGTTAAAAACAACTCTCTCTCCCTCACCCATCTCTACTAGAAAACAATTGCTCTGCAAAAGCCGGCGTTCTCCGTCTTTAGTCTGCCACCAGAATTCCACCGCTTCTTTCTCTTTACCCTGGCAGACCTCCTGACAACAACACAAAGCCTTTCGCCTTTCCTCTTCGGGAAAGAAATCAAAGATGTTTTTTCCGATAACCTCTTCGGCTCGGTATTTAAGGATTTTTTCAAATTCCTTGTTTACGAAGACGATTTCCCCACCGTCTGGGTTGATACCAATGATGAGAAAGGGGGCCCGGCTCCAGATGGCCTCTAAGAACCGTCGGTGTCTTTCTGCTATTTCCTGAGCCAGTTTCTTTTCGTGAACATCAATGACCATCGAAAACATCCCCACGCGCCCATCAGGGAGTGTTACAGGGGAATTAACTACATTATACCAGCGGCCATCTTTGGGGCTCTTCCGCTCCCAGGTGACGATCTTTTTCTTCTGGATGACCTCTTTACGCTGGCAATGGGGGCAGGGACTTTTGCGATTATGAAAGACCTCATAGCAAATATACCCTGTCGGATCAAAACCCGTGCGCTTTATTAAAGGTTCGTTAGCAAACAGAACAATATCATCTGGGCTTACAATGGCCAGAAAACCACGAAAAGAGTTTAAAAAAGCTTCTAGGAGATTTTTTTCATCAAGTTTGACAAATTCTTGTGACATAATCTTTTCCAATCTTATCGTTAAATAAAATTTAAAGCTAAAAATTTTAAAGGGGCCAAGGGCGGGGAACGAAGAGTTTTTCAAAAAGGGAGAGGGCGTAGCGGTCAGTCATCCCAGCGATAAAGTCACATACCTGCTGGTGAGGGGGAGTATTCCGGTAAAGTCCTTTCTTGTCCCAGGGAAGACCATGTTCCAGAAAATAAAAGTAAAGCTCCCGCAGCAATTTTTTGGCCTTTTTAAATTCTCCGAAAACAACCGGGGCTTCGTAAACCCGTTCAAAGAGAAACTCTCTTAGCTTTTCCATAGCAAAAATAACGTCTTCGTCAAGATGGAGCTTCCCATCATCAGCCGCAAGCGTTCGGAAGACGAGGCTGCGGACCATGGTATTGATCCTTTCAGAATGCCTTTCTCCCAGAATTTTGACACATTCCTCGGGGATTTCGCTCTCTTTGATGACCTCTCCTCGCAGGGCGTCGTCAAGGTCATGATTCAGGTAAGCGATGATATCGGCCACCCTTACCAGCTGTCCCTCCAGGGTAGCAGCCAGGTGTTCCGAATCTTCTGGCAGGATGGGTCCTTTGCCCTTGGAGTGTTTGAGTATTCCGTCTCTCACCTCCCAGGTGAGATTGAGCCCCCGGCCGTCTTTTTCAAGAAAGTCCACCACGCGCAGGCTTTGCTCGTAATGGCGGAAGCCTTCGGGATGAAGTTCGTTTAAGACGGTCTCTCCAGCATGGCCAAAGGGTGTATGGCCCAGGTCGTGGCCCAGGGCAATGGCCTCGGTGAGGTCTTCATTTAAACGCAGGGCCCGGGCCATGGAGCGGGCAATCTGGGCCACCTCAAGGGTGTGGGTAAGTCTCGTGCGATAGTGATCCCCTCCAGGCGAAAGAAAGACCTGGGTTTTGTGTTTCAAACGACGGAAGGCCTTGGAGTGAATGATCCGATCCCGATCTCGCTGAAAGGCAGTGCGCACGTCGCATTCTTCTTCAGGCCGAAGTCTTCCTTTGCTTTCGGCCGCAAGGGCGGCGTAAGGAGACAGGAGGCGGCGTTCAAGCTCTTCTAATTCTTCACGGATCTTCATCTCTTTATAAGATTAACATGGCGTCTCCATAAGAAAAAAACCGGTAACGCCTTTTGATGGCTTCCTGATAGGCTCTTTTTATATTTTCAAGCCCGGCAAAGGCCGCCACCAGAATGTAAAGGCTCGATTTGGGCAGGTGAAAGTTGGTAATGAGATGATCCACCACCTGAAATTTGAAACCCGGATAGATGTAAAGGTCACACCAGGAAGAAAGGCCTTGGACGAATCCTTTCTCTCGCGCCGAAAACTCAAGCGCCCGCAGGGTGGTGGTGCCCACGGCAAAAACAGCCCTCCCTTCGGCCTTAGCCCGATTTATTTCGGCGGCTACCTCCGGG
>JALSPN010000064.1 GCA_026985945.1 Thermodesulfobacteriales bacterium | reverse complement strand
AGGAAGGCCGAGAAGAGAAGAAACATGGGCCAGGAAGAAACTTCCACCTGAGGGGGTAATTTTTTCATCGGTGAAGTCAATTAGGATTTTTGATATATTGTCCATGGGGCACCTCCTGGGTGAAGATGTGATTTTTCTGTTTCCTTTGAAATATAAAAGAGAGGTGCCCCTTTCTCATCTCTTATCCGGAACTTAGGGTCAGAGATACGGTTAGATAGCCATTCTTTTCGAGGACCGGCTATAATGAAATTTACACAAACGGGTGGACAGTCCTCGGAAGCTAGCTCTTCTTTGCTGGGTTCACTACAAAATAGCTTATGCACACTTGAGCCCTTGACAGGCTACACAGTATCTCCCCCTACAAGGGAGGGAGATCCCCTTCGCCGCCACTCACTAGCACACCCTTTGGGTGAAAAAGTCATAGTGAACATTTCCTTGAAATATAATACCGAAGAGCTCTTCTTACTCTGCTAACCGGAAATTATGGCTCTTTCGGCCGTTCCTATTTTTTCGTTCCGAAAAAATAGGAACGGATCCTTTTAACGATGTCGGTTGTTTAGTGTTTCCATTAATAGATCAATTTTTCCCCTTGACAAGATTTAGCTATTTAGCTATTTAAATACCGAAATATTAAAGAGAGGTTAAACGATGCCCGGAAACATTTTGAAAATTTCTGAGGCTTTATCTCTGGGGCTTCATGCTATGGCCTATCTTTCAAGCACGCCTGAAAAACCCCGGCGTGTAAAGCAAATCGCACAGAGGCTTAAGGCCTCGGAGGCCCATCTTTCCAAGGTTCTTCAGGCTTTAACAAGGGCCGGTTTGCTCAAGGCCACCCGTGGGCCCAAAGGGGGTTACGTGCTGGCCAAAAAACCGGAAGAAATCTCCCTGCTTGACATCTTTGAGGTTATCAACGGTCCGCTTGAGGACCAGCGCTGTCTTTTTAAAGAACCCCTCTGTAGTGGGGAAAAATGCCTTCTTGGCAGTCTCTTAGAAGATGTAAACCGGCTTGTAAGAGAGCATTTTTCCAAGACCACACTCAAAGAAGCCCAAAACATTCTAACTTAAAGAAAGGAGGAGAAAACCATGCTGAAAGACGGAGAAAAGGGAGCTGTTTTACAGAGGGATAAAGAGACCTACGCCGTTGTCCCTCATGTGCCTCTGGGGGTGGTTACTCCTGATTTTCTGCGAAAGATTGCTGACATTGCGGAAAAATACGGGGTCAAGGCCATGAAGCTCACCAGTGCGGATCGCATCGCCCTGGTGGGCCTAAAAGAAGAGGACATTGACAAGGTCTGGGAAGAACTTGGCGTTGATCCCGGAGCGGCGGTGGGAGCCTGTGTGCGTAGCATCAAGGTCTGTCCCGGGACTACTTTTTGTCGTCTCGGACAGCAGGATTCGCTCTCTCTCGGGGCCGAGCTTGACAAGCGTTACCATGGTTACCCACTGCCAGCCAAATTCAAGATCGGTGTGGCAGGTTGCATCAACGACTGTGCCGAAACTTGCATCAAGGACCTGGGATTTGTGGGCAAACCCAAAGGGTGGACCGTAAAAGTAGGGGGATGTGGGGGTTCCAGAGCCCGCCTGGCCCAAACCCTGATTGAAAATGTCTCTACCGAAGAGGCGCTGGAAATAGCCGAAAAGATCATCAAATACTACGAAGCTAACGCCAAAAAAGCCGACCGGCTTGGTCGCCTCATTGACCGGGTAGGTTTTGAGGAATTCAAAAAGGCCATTTTGGGCTAGTTCCGAAAAGGCCCGCGCTCTTTAAGCGGGCCTCCTTCCCTTTTCTTATCCTCCATGCTAAGCCTGAAGCATGCGCTTTTTAAAAAGCGTTGAAAATCAAACCCTTTTAGCCATCCTGCTGGCGGTATTTGTTGGCCTTTATTCTCCGGGATTTTCGAGCAAACTGGCCTTGGTGGGAGATATTTTTTTGCGTCTCCTGAAAATGATAATTGCGCCTCTCATCCTGGCCTCGGTTTATGGAAGTGTTTCCGGCCTGGGCAGTATCTCTCAAGTCAAAAATTTGGGTGTTAAAACCCTTATTTATTATCTGGGAACCACCTCCCTGGCCGTGCTAACCGGGCTTTTGATGGTCAATCTCTTTCAGCCCGGTCACCAGCTGGAAAGTCTTTTTCAGGGGCCAGAAATTCAAGTTCAGGGATTGACCCTGCGAGATCTTATCCTGGGTTTAATTCCAGAAAACCCTGTAAAAAGTGTGGCTGAAGGGGAAGTCCTTCCCATTATCTTTTTTGCCCTGGCTTTCGGCTTGGCCACCCTGTCTCTTCCTGAGGCTCGAAAAAAACTCCTCTTTGATTTTTTTGAGGCCTTAAACGAGGCCTTAATAACTCTTATTCGCTGGATCGTTCGTCTTACCCCTTTTGGCGTATTTGCCATTGTGGCGGGTATCGTGGCTGAAAAGGGCCTTACCCCTCTCCTCCAGCTCTCTTCCTACGTGCTCACCGTGGTTTGCGGGCTCACTTTTCACGCCTTTTTGACTCTGGGCGGTCTTCTCTTCTTTTTGGCCCGGACTAACCCTTTGCAATATTTTCTCCGGGTAAGAGAAGCCCTTCTGGTGGCCTTTTCTACCGCTTCAAGCTCTGCCACTCTCCCCATCTCCCTTGAAATAGCCGAAGAGAAGGCCGGCATTCCCAAAAAGGTTGCCGGTTTTGTTTTGCCTCTGGGGGCCACTATCAATATGGATGGAACCGCTCTTTACGAGGCGGTAGCCGCCATGTTTATTGCCAACCTCTACGGAATTGCTCTCAATTTAGGCCAGCAGGTTCTCATCTTTCTCACCGCTACCCTGGCCTCTATCGGAGCAGCCGGGATCCCGAGCGCCGGCCTGGTTACCATGACTCTTGTGCTTCAAACGGTGGGACTTCCCCTGGAAGGAATTGGTCTTATTCTGGCGGTAGATCGTTTCCTGGACATGATGCGGACGGCGGTAAACGTCTGGGGAGATCTCATCGGGGCCAAAATTATCTCCCACCTCAGCCATTAAAACCAGATTGCAAGCGGAATACCCCGCAAGTCTTTGGGCGGAGACTCAGGAAGCACCCGTGCCTCTCCTTTGAAAATCCTTTTGGCTACCAGGAGGCAAGCGTAGGCGTCAAGGAGGTCTTTCTTTAGAGTGGCAGGAAAATTCTTCCAGTGGGTTTCAAGGTCAGTTAGAAGGCCGGTCTTTTTTAAAAGCTCCAGACGTTTTTGCATTCCTTCCAGGCGGTGTTTAGAGGGTAAATCTTCTCCGGAAAGGAGCTTAAAAAGGAGTTCCGGATGGGTTTCAAAGACCTTTTCGGCAAGGGCCGGCTTCCAGATCCTCTGGAATTCTCTTATCCGTAGCAGGAGATTGAAACTCTGGCGTGAAATTTTTATACCGCGTTCTCGTAATTCCTGATATGAAATTGACGATAAGGCCTCTCGCGGAGGGGGAGTAAAGATGCTTGCTCTGCGAGGCCCAAGCAGTTTACGGGCCAGGCGATCACACTCCCGCCCTCCGGGAGAAAATTTTTCTGGAAGTCCCAGAGGGAGATCGATGGCAAAGATGAGGGCTGGAAGACGAAAAACATCTTCGAGATTTTCAAAAACCCGGGCCTTCTCTCCTGAAAATTTACCCCGAAGAGGATCAAAACACCCGGTTACAACCATCCAGCCTCTAAAACAAATATCTATACCTGCAAATGTTATTTTCATCCTAAAATTTCCCAAGTTCCCGGTTAATCCTCCCTTCCCTCGTAGTGAGGGGGAGGGGGAGGGTGAAAAGTCAAAGTGAGCATTTTCCTTGAAATATAATACCGAAGAGCTTTTCTCTACTCTGCTAACCGGAAATTAAGTTAAAATTTCAGACCCTCAGAAGGGGAAAATTAAAAATAAAATAACTTGCCAGGAGGTGTCCGTTGAAAAAGCGTCCGTTTTCCTAGAAGAGAAATTTGCCATTGTCATGGAAGGCCCTCAAAGAAAAGAAGTCCGTAGCCGATATCTGCAAGGAACACCAGATATCACAGTCTGTATTTCTAACGCTTTCGTGACAAATTTCTGGGAGGAGGTAAGAATGTCCTTGCTTATGGTGCCCCATACTACTGGACACCTTCCTCTGCGAAG
>JALSPN010000063.1 GCA_026985945.1 Thermodesulfobacteriales bacterium | reverse complement strand
GAGGCGTCGTAACTGTTTGATAATTTGCTCAATAATCATATCATCGCCGTGGGTGACGAGGGTGAGGTGGGAAAGAGTTGGGTCCAGGGTTTCAGCCACACAGAGACTGTCGATATTAAACCCCCGTCCCGAAAAGAGCCCCACAATACGCGCCAGTGCTCCTGGAGTATTTTCCACCAACACCGAAAGGGTGTGTTTCTTTTCCATATTTCCTCCCTTTACACCAAGATCATTTCCGTGGTGGCACGCCCTGCCGGAACCATAGGAAAGACCCCTTCTTCAGGGGCGATGTGAATGTCCACCAAGACCAGGTTGTTGGTCTCAAGGGCCTTCTTAAGCACCCCTTCCACTTCCTCAGGTCTGGTAGCTCGCAGCCCCACCGCCCCGTAAGCTTCCGCAAGTTTTACAAAATCCGGAATGGTGGCGAACTGAACCGCCGAATAACGCCGATCATAGAAAAGCTCCTGCCACTGACGCACCATTCCAAGATAGCCGTTATTCAAAATGATAACCTTGATGGGGAGCCGCTGATCCATCGCCGTGGCCATTTCCTGAATGTTCATCTGGATGGAACCATCTCCCGCAATATCGATGACCAGCCTGTCAGGATTTGCCATCTGGGCACCGATGGCCGCCGGGAAGCCGTAACCCATGGTCCCCAGGCCTCCAGAGGAAAGGAGCGTCCGGGGACGATCAAATTTGTAAAATTGGGCTGTCCACATCTGGTTCTGGCCCACTTCGGTGCAAACGATGGCCTCCCCTCTGGTAAGTTCATAGAGTTTTTCGATTACAAATTGAGGTTTGATATGTTCACCATCCTGTTTGTAGGTAAGGGGATAGCGCCTTTTCCAGATGTCTATCTGCTCCCACCATTCTTTAAATTGTTCTTTCCAGAGTTTGGAAGGTCTGCCCACTTCTTTGATAATTTCAAGAAGTTTGGCCAGAGCCCTCTTACAATCTCCCACGATGGGGACATCCACCCGCACGTTCTTTTGGATGGAGGTGGGGTCAATATCGATGTGAACGATCTTGGCCATAGGGGCAAAAGCATCTACCTTGCCCGTCACCCGGTCATCGAACCTGGCTCCCACGGCAATGATGAGGTCACTGTTAGCCACCGCCATATTGGCGTAATAGGTGCCGTGCATCCCGAGCATACCCAGGGAATATTCGTGGGTACCAGGGAAGCCTCCAAGGCCCATGAGGGTCATGGTAACCGGGAGGTGTAACAGCTCAGCAAGCTCTCTTAATTCTTCATGGGCTCCAGAAGCAATCACTCCACCCCCCACCAGGATGACCGGCCGGGTGGAAGATTCCAGGAGACGATAGGCCTTTTCCACCTGCTTTTTATGGGGTTCATAAACCGGATTGTAACTCCGGAGCCTTATTTCCTCCGGCCAGTGAAAATCGGTTTTGGCTTGCTGGACATCTTTGGGAAGATCCACCAGGACCGGGCCTGGTCTCCCAGTCCGGGCAATGTGAAAGGCGGCTTTCAAAGTCCAGGCCAGATCTTCTACCCTCTTCACCAAAAAGTTATGCTTTGTACAGGGGCGCGTAATACCAGTGATGTCAACCTCCTGGAAAGCATCGTTTCCAATAAGTTTGGTAGGGACCTGCCCGGTGAGGACCACTATAGGGATGGAGTCCATGTAAGCCGTAGCAATGCCTGTAACGGTATTGGTGGCACCCGGCCCTGAGGTAACTAAACAAACCCCCACCTTTCCGGTTGAACGAGCCAGGCCATCTGCAGCGTGAGTTGCTCCCTGCTCGTGCCTTACCAGAACGTGTTTAATCTCCGGGGTCCGGTAAAGCTCATCGTAAATATCGATTACCGCCCCCCCGGGATAACCAAAAACAATCTCAACGCCTTCCCGCTTGAGGGCTTCCACGATAATTTGGGCACCTGTCATTTTTGTAGCCACTCTTACTTTCCCTCCTCCATTTTGCGATATTTTTCAACAATTGCCATAATTTGATCTTTCAGTGCCAGTTTACGCACCTGGATCTTTTTCTTCTCTATCTCTTCTTCCGCCGTAAGATACGGCCGGCGGTGATATTCTTCTAGCTCCCGGTCAAGAGCACGGTGTTCTTCCACCAGCTTTCGTAATTCTTCATCCTGAGCTGCATATCTGGCAATCAGCTCTTTTTCTTTGTCCATGGCTCCTCCTTCCTGAAGTAAGTTTGGAGTTTTAATGCGCTTATAAAATCTGTCAAGAATAAATTATTTTTTGCACAAATAGAACACTTTCAATTAATATACAAACTAAACTTCTTTGTCTAACTTATCTTGATAAAGTTAATTTTTTATTTGTGAAAATTCTTTCGAAAAGCCGTGTTTGGCATAAATTGCCCGGGCTTCGGGATGGTCAAGAAATTCATACCAGGAACGAGCAAGATCATCTTCTTCGTATCCTTTTACAAGAGCTACCTGATAATGGCTTACGCCCTTTTGCCCCTCGGGGAAGGTTATGTAATCGAAAAGAGGATCCTCAAAAAACCGGGGATTTTGATAATAATAGGCGAAATGGAAGTAAAGGGGTGCTGCATCCGCCTCTCCATAGAAGACAAAGGCCGGCACTTCCCGGTGGTGAATCAGGCTGCTAAAAAGGGCTTCTTTCTGGATTTTTTCCAGAAGGCCTGGCACGTGTTCCAGGGCCCGGGAATAGGATTTATAAGAGTTAGCTTCTGTCTTAGGGTTAGAAATGGCTATTTTTACATCCGGCCTCAAAAGATCTTCGGGGGCCTGAATATTTTTGGGATTTCCGCGTCTGGTTATAAGAACCACCCCCCGGTTTTGCATAAAAGTTTTGGGGCCGGAGATGGCCTCTGAAATCTTGGCCATAAATTCCGGTGGAGCCATAATAATCTGGGGTTTCAGAGAAAGTTTGAGATTGCCAACAGCCAGAGGCTCACCAAAGATAGCCGCCCGAAACCTCGGTGGCGGCAAGGTGGCGTAAAAGACTTCCACTTTGCGTCCCAGATAATCATAGAAGGCCTCCAGCAAATCCGGGATAACCATGAACTGGTTACCCTCCATTAGAATGATAAGCTCCGCCTTACAGGGATCCCCGTGGAAGTCGTAAACCACATTGCTGCCGGGCAAAAAGATCTGATTGATAATATCTTTCCCGGTATCAAAGGGCCAGGGTAAGGTGTAACAATTATTTTTCCTTTTCATACTTCTTTAATTAGGACTTTTTTCATTTTTCGTCCAGTGTTTTTTAAAGTTTGAGAAGACTTGACCCAAATTCCAGTAAAGCTCCTCACTTAAGGAGCCCTAACTTCACCCCTCCCTTTCAGGAGGGCCGGGGAGGTGGTACTCAACACCCTGCGCAACTTCTACCCCCCTCCCTCAGGGAGGGGAAATTTGGGCTCCTTCCCTCAATCGGGGGCTTTAAAAATATGGGCCGGAAGGATTTATTCCGGTTTTATGCCGAGCTCTTTTTCTTTTTCAGCTACCAGGAGCCAGGTTCGAACGATGGTATCAGGCGTAAGACTCATGGAATCAATTCCGCATTCTACGAGAAAAGCGGCAAAATCCGGAAAGTCACTCGGGGCCTGGCCACAGATCCCCACCTTCCGTTTGGCCTTTTTGGCATCCTGGATTACCTGGCGAATAAGTTTTTTGACCGCCGGGTTTCTTTCGTCATAGATGTGAGCAACGAGTTCCGAGTCACGGTCGAGCCCGAGGGTGAGCTGGGTGAGATCGTTTGAACCGATGGAGAAGCCGTCAAAGACCTGGGCAAACTCTTCCGCCAGCACCACGTTGCTCGGGATCTCACACATGACGTAGATCTCAAGCCCGTTTTCTCCCTGCTTAAGCCCGTATTTTTCCATAACCCCGATAACTTTCTTCCCTTCTTCTACCGTGCGGCAGAAGGGGACCATGACCTTCACATTGGTGAGCCCCATTTCGTCACGGACCTTTTTGAGGGCCTTACACTCCAGGGCGAAAGCTGGTTCAAAACGCGGGTCGTAATAACGAGAAGCTCCCCGCCAGCCAATCATGGGGTTGTGCTCTACCGGTTCGTAAAGGTGGCCGCCTATGAGGTTAGCGTATTCGTTACTCTTGAAGTCAGAAAGCCTCACGATGACATCTTTGGGATAGAAGGCCGCTGCGATCATGGCCACTCCCTGG
>JALSPN010000062.1 GCA_026985945.1 Thermodesulfobacteriales bacterium | reverse complement strand
CGGGGCATTCCTTTTTAAGAGTCATTCTTCCCTCCCGGTGTCCAAATGGTGTCCGGTGGTGTCCATAAGTGTTCGGCCGACCGACCGGGACCCTTTTTATCCCGGCCGGCAAAAATTGAGCAAATCCGATAACCCTTACTCAGTTAACAGAACAGGAAGGGAAACTTTAGACACCTATATGGACACCTGATTTCGGGAGGGCTGAAAGGCTTGATATTGGTGCGCCCGGGAGGACTCGAACCTCCAGCCTCTGGATTCGTAGTCCAACGCTCTATCCGGTTGAGCTACGGGCGCGCACACCAAAAATTTAACCTCTACCAGACCATTTGACAAGCTGGCCACCCTGGTTTTTACTGCCTTCCATGAACGATCTTAAAAACCGTTTCAAAGAGCTTATTTTTACCCTGGCTTCTATCCCTAGCCCCAGCGGAGAAGAAAGGGCTATTCTGGAGTATCTTACCGGACGGCTGGCCCAAACCGGGCTCCCTTTACGCAAACAAAGGATCCCGGACCGATTTTATAATCTCATCATAAATGAAGATCCCAAACACAAACTCCTCATCACCACCCATGTTGACACGGTTCCCCCCTGGCTGGGGATCTTTCCCCCCCGGATAAAGAACGATCTTCTTGAAGGGCTTGGAGTTTGCGATGCCAAAGCCGGGGTTGCCATTATGCTCATGCTTCTTGAGGAACGTCTCCGGCGAGGAAAAGCCATCCCGGCCACCTTTGCCTTTGTCGTAGATGAAGAACGCGAAGGTCAGGGCTCGGCTCTCCTGGCCAGAGAGAAGCTGCCCCCTTATGCGGTAGTTCTGGAACCTACGGATCTCAAAATCGCTATTGCTGAAGGGGGATCGGTAGAATTTGAGATCCGGGTCAGAGGGAAAGCCGCCCACGGAAGTTGTATCCCTCAGGGAGATAATGCTATTGAGAGGGCGATCGAGCTGGTTTCCAAACTGAAAAGACTCTCCTTCCTTTATTCTGAACATCCTCTGGTAGGTCCAGGAGGTCTCAACGTAGAAAGGTTTAGCGGAGGCGATGGGGAACTCCGTGTCCCGGATCTTTGTATTTTGGAAATAGATTTCCGAATTTTACCGGGGCAAGACACCCAGGAAGTCATCGAGGAAATCAAAAGCGTGCTTGATGAAATCCCTTATGTTCATTACGTGGTGAAAGACATTTCGGAGCCTTTTGCCATTCCGGCGGAATCACCTCTTGTTCAAAAGATGTGCCAGGCCTATCAAAAGGCCCTGGGGGAAGAACCCGAACTTTCCGGCATGCCGAGCTGGACCGACGCTGCCCACCTCTTTGCCGCCGGGGTAGAGCCCGTGGTCTTTGGCCCCGGTGATCTGGCCAAGTGTCATACCCCGGAAGAAGAAATAGAGCTCTCAGATGTGGTAGAAGCCTTCTCCGTTTTGGATACCCTGCTGGATATTTTCGCGGAAGAAGGATAAAGGTCTTTTTCCATCCTGAGCCATGCTCCCTGGCGGGAAGTTACCTTGAACCCTAAACGCTCATAAAAACGCCGGGCATCTTCGTTTTTCTCACCCACCCAGAGGGCCACTTTGGTAAAGCCCTTTTCCTTTAAATGATTGAGAGCCGTTTCCATAAGAAGCTTTCCTATTCCTCGCCCCTGGTAAGCAGGATCTACTACCAGCTCGTGAATCTCGGGGATCTGTTCTCCCTGGAAGCGACAATCAGGTTGAACCACGATAAAACCCACCGGACGTTTGCCATCAAAGGCCACAAAAAAACCGCCATCGGCATGTTTTATGAGCCATTTAAGGTAACGTTTGACCCGGGCCGGATCACGGTAGGCATAAAGATAGTCCTCACGGTAAGCCTCCAAGTAAATCCGCTGTAATTCCTTCGCCAGAGAGTTAAGGCTCCTGATACTTTTGATAACTATTCGTCCTTCCATTTTTTACCTTCAAAGCCCTTCTTACTTCCCAATAACTTCTTACATGACAAAATATAATTCCTCTCAATTTGTATTCTGGAGAAAAAGTTTAAGCCGTTCTGGCGACAAGAAGACCCTGCAGGACCCTTTCGACAATTTCTTGAAGAGGTTCCTCGTAAAAGACGGGCTCTCCAAAACGCTTAAGAAGCACAAAAGTAAGGCGCCCCTTCCAGACTTTTTTATCTGTCCGCAAAAATTGCATAATTTCTGGAACTTTGATCCCCTGGGGAAGAGTAGTCGGCAGGTCAAAGGCCTTAAGTAGCCTTTCCAGACGTGGGCTGAGGCTTTCCCGGGCTATTTCGAGTTCTTCAGAAATTTTTGCCGCTGCAACCATCCCGATACCAACACAAAAGCCGTGAAGCATCTCATAGCCGGTAGCGGCTTCAATAGCATGGCCAATGGTGTGCCCGAAATTGAGCACGCGCCGCAGCCCACCTTCTAGCTCATCACGCGAGACTATATCGGCCTTTATGCGGCAGCTTTCAAAAATGATGTGCTCCAACGACTCCGCATCATAAAGGAGAAGACGTGAGGAATTTTCTTCGAGAAAAGTAAAAAGCTCCGGGCTTGCAATGCAACCGTATTTAACTACCTCCGCCAGACCGTTTTTTAAATGTTCTAAAGGAAGGGTCGTAAGAACTCCGTAATCTATATAGACTCGCGAGGGCTGATAAAAAGTCCCGAGGAGGTTCTTTCCTTCCGGGAGATCAACTCCGGTCTTTCCCCCTACGGAACTGTCCACCTGGGCCAGGAGGCTGGTAGGGATCTGGACATACGGAATCCCCCGCAAGTAAATGGATGCTAGAAAACCGGCGATATCTCCCGTTACCCCCCCTCCAAGGGCAATAAGGGCGCTTTTACGGTCAAATCCAGCCCTTACCATTTGTCGGGCTAAAGATACAACGGTATCCATGTTTTTTGAGACCTCTCCCGCCGGGAAGACGAAAAGTTCACTTGAAAGACCTTTTTCTCCCAGAAGCCGCTTTAAATCTTCTCCCAGAAGCTCTGCTACGTTGCTGTCGGAGATGATGGCATACCGATGCCCCAGCGAAAGCTTTTTAAGATCTTGCGGGACTTCGGTAAGAAGCCCCCCTTCGATAAGGATTTCATACGGCTGCTTGGTTTTTACCTTGATCCGACGCATTTTTGGGCAAAATCATTTACAGTAGTTTTTGAGAAGAGAACGTAAGGGGTCGGCATGAGGATTTTTAACCAGGCGGCCGTAGATGATGTCCACAGGGCGTACAGGCTTCCCGTAATAAATTCGATTCCAGGAATCGCGGGGTTTAATAACCGCCCCTTCAAGGCTTATGCCGATAAAGGCCCCTTTGGAACGCCCGAAAGCCAAAACGTCAACCAGCTGGGCCTTGGCCCCCATCCCTACAGGACCTGCAGCTACACTTAGATCTCCCCCGAGCTTGACCGCCGTAGAAAGGAAGGCGTCAATTCCCTTCTGGGTCATGATAAGAAGCACTATTTCTGAGACCTCTCCCCCAAATTGGAGGCCGATGGAGACCGAGCCCAGGGTGTAAAAGGCTGGATAAGACCAGTTGTTGCCAGGATATCGCGCCAGTAAGACCCCGCTCCCGCCAGATCCCCCGATAAAAAAGGCCCCCTTAATGAGCTGGGGAATAATTATGACACCCTTGGCTTCTTTCAAGTGCTTCCGTAACCAGCTCATCTGTTCATCTTGAAGAAATCGCCTCATGGTGATGGTGGCTTTGTCCACCAATTCGTGTGGAGAATCGTATTTGCGGGCCCAGGAAGGAAAAATTATCAAGAAATTAAGAACGAGGCTTATTAAAAGCCCGTATTTTAGCTTCCCAAACATTTTTGCCCCCTGTTATATAAGAAGAGATGAAAATCTGCATCGTATTCGATAATCGTTCTTTTAGGCCCGGGTTTGTCTCTGGCTGGGGTTTTAGTGCTTTTCTTGAACCCCCTGGGATTTTATTTGATACCGGCTCCGAAACCAAGGCTCTTTTGGATAATTTCTCCCTGTTTAACATATCTTTAGAAAAAATTCATAGCATTTTCCTTTCACATTTTCACTGGGATCACACAGGGGGGCTTCTAGGAATGCTCCCACTCCTTCAAACTCCCAGGGTGTTTTTACATTCTGGTTTTTCTTCGGGTTTCATGGTAGAAATAAAGCGCCTCAGGGGGGAGCCGGTAATAATAGATCGCCCTCAAGAAATTGCCCCTGATATTTTCTCCACCGGTCCTTTGGCGGGGCCGGTCCCCGAAGCCGGCCTGATAATCAAAATAAAGAGACAGCTGGCTCTCCTTACCGGTTGTGCCCACCCTGGCATCCTTGAAATGGTAAAAGAAACAAAAAGAATTTTTGGCCAAAGCCCTTTTCTTGTACTGGGAGGGTTCCATCTCCTCCGGACAAGCCACAAAAAGGCCCTCTCTCTTGCTTGCGCCCTTCGAGAAGAAGGTGTTCAGCTGGCAGCTCCTTCTCACTGCACGGGAGAAAAAGCCCTTCAGGCTTTTGCCGATATATTTCAAGATGGCTTTCTGGAAATCGGCGCGGGAAAAGTCCTTAAGCTGGAAGAGCTTTCTTAAAAAAGTTGAGTCTTTTCTCTGCCCTCGATACTGTTTTTCCTGCGGAAGGCTTCTAGAGAACGAGGAATATCTCCTCTGCTCTCGCTGTAAAAGCAGGCTTTTAATGAATCAGGCCCCTTGCCCGCGATGTGCTCTCCCCTTTCAGGAAGATCTCTGCCCTGCATGTCGCCTCGATCCCCCGCCTTTCGTGGAGACTCTTGCCCCTTTTATCTACAGCCCTCCCCTAAATAAGGCCCTTCAAGACTTAAAGTATAGAAACAAGATCCATCTTGTCCGCGAAATTAGCAAGCTCTGGAAGAGAGCTTTGCCCTTCCAGTTATCGCCGGATCTCTGGGTATGTCCGGTCCCCTTACACCGGCGTCGTCTTCTGAAACGGGGTTTTAATCAAAGCCAGCTTCTGGCCACCCAAATCTTTGGTGCCCAAAAGGTGAAGGAACTTCTGATCCGCGAGAGGCATACCAAACCCCAGGTAACACTCACTTACCGGGAAAGGCTTAAAAATGTTAGAGGGGCCTTTCGGGCCCAAAACGCTTCTTTTATCAGGGGAAAGAAAATTCTCCTTTTTGACGATATTTTCACCACCGGAGCCACTTTAAAAGAATGCGCCAGAGTTCTCTTAAAGGCCGGGGCTGAAGAGGTTCGGGTAGCAGTGATCGCGCGGGCAGAATAAAATTGGCCTCATGAAAATCGCCATCCTCCAATATCCATTTTTTTCCGAAGCCGAAAAAACTTTCCAGAGATTGCTTTCTCTTTACCAGAGGGCCTCAGGAGTTGATCTGGTGGTGGCCCCGGAGTTGGGAATTAGCGGTTTTGAAGAGGCCTTAAATTTTGACTTTTTGAAGCAGGCTTTTCCTCAGCTTGAAAAAGCCTCCCAGAAGCTGCCACCCCTTCTGGTGGGAGGGGCTTCCCGGGAGAGAAAAAGCGCCGTCTGGCTCTTTCAAAAAGGGAAAAAACACGAAGTAGCCCAAAAAATCAATCTTTTCCCGGGATTTGATGCGGAAAAGGGCTTTTTGCCGGGAGAACAAAAATATCCCTTTCCCCTGGGGGAAATTTTTCTTGGGGCCTTGGTTTGTTTTGACCTGCGTTTTCCTGAAATAACCAAATTTCTGGCCACAAGGGGAGCAAAGGCAATTTTCGTCCTGGCGGCCTGGCCAGAAGAAAGGACCCCGCATTTTAAAGCCCTACTTAAGGCCAGAGCCATTGAAAACCAGGTCTTCGTGGTGGGGGTAAACGCCTCAGGAGAGGTCGCCGGTATAAAGCTTGGGGGAAACAGTATAATCTTTGATCCCTGGGGGGAGGAGGTCTTTCTGACAGCAGAGGAAGGAATTTTCACGGTGGAACTCGACCTTAAGCGTCTCCAAAGGGCCAAAAGACTTTTCATAACCACCCGTAAGAGTCCACCTTTGCCCCCAGAGCAGAAGATCCTTCCGCTTGAAGAGCTTTTACCTCTCCTTCAAGCTGCCAGAGAGGCAGGTGAGCGGATAGTCTTTACCAATGGCTGTTTTGACATTTTACATGCCGGACACGTGAAGTATCTTCAGGCCGCTCGTAAAGAAGGGGACCTTCTGGTAGTGGGATTGAACTCTGATCGTTCCGTAAGAAGGATTAAAGGCCCTGCCAGACCCGTTAATCCTGAGAATTTGAGGGCGCAGGTGCTGGCAGGCCTTTCGGTGGTGGACTTTGTAACCATTTTCGAAGAAGACACCCCGGAGAGGCTGATTCGGGCCATCAGGCCCGAAGTGCTCGTCAAAGGAGCAGACTGGCCGGAAGAGAAGATTGTCGGTGCCCCTTTTGTAAAAAGCTATGGGGGGCGCGTGGTAAGGGTCCCTTTTGAAGTCGATATTTCCACCAGCAGGATTATTGAGCGGATCAAAAAATGAAACTCCACCCCATTGATTCCTGTGGCATCATGCTTTCCTATCGTTGTCAGTGTGGTTGCAGGCATTGTGTCTATGCCTGCGGGCCGCGCTGGCAGGGCTGGATGGAGCGAGAACAACTGGAAAAACTCCTCCTGGGTATTAAAAAAACCTGGGTTTATCCGAGGGGCCTCCATCTTGCAGGGGGTGAGGCCTTTTTGAACTTTGACCTTTTGCTTTTTGGGGTAGAAAAATGCCGTGAGCTGGCCTTGCCCATTGAATACGTGGAGACCAACGCCGGCTGGTGTCGGGATGTCGAAACCGGCCTTGAGAAATTTCGCCTTTTAAAAGAGGCCGGGCTCTATAGCATCCTCATTTCGGTAAGCCCTTTTCACGCGGAGACCATCCCTCTCAAACGGAGCCTGGCAGCCATCAAAGCCGCCCGGGAAATTTTTGGCCCGGGGAGCACTATCGTTTATATGTCACAGTTTATCCCCCTCATTGCCCAGTTCGGAGAAGAAAGACCAGTGCCCTTAAAGGGCTGGATAAAAAAATTCGGGCTTAAGCAGGCCGGAAAGATTTTCTGGGAAGGCTACGCCCTCATCTCCGGTGGCCGGGCAGGCCCGGAACTTGGGTTTTTAGCGCCAAGGCGCTTCAAAGCGCAGGCTTTTTCCGGAGAGAATTGTGCCCGCGAAATACTTTCCTCCCGCCATGCCCACTTCGATCTCTACGGAAACTATATCCCCCTCTTCTGTGGAGGGTTGAGCCTGGGCCGCTTCGATGATCTACCCTCTTTTGTCCAAAATTTTGACTATCGCAAGCTCCCCCTGATAAAAATCCTTGTTGAAAAAGGGCCTTACGGACTTTACGAGTTTGCCTGTAAAAATTATGGGTTTCAAACGGATGAGCGTTTTGCCGGCAAGTGTCACCTCTGTGTGGAGGTCAGACGCTACCTCATTGAAAAAGACTACTTTGAGGAACTCTCTCCCAAAGAATTTTACCAGAACCTGAGATCTCACCTGCCACCGCTTACACCTTTGGAGGGCCATGCTTCCTGAAGAAATCTTTTCGCAGATTAAAGTGGTCTTTTTCGATGCCGAAGGAACACTTTTCACTATCTATCCCTCGGTGGGGCATATTTACGCCCTGGTGGCGGAAAAGTTCGGTCTCAAAGCGGCCCCGGAAGCCATTAAAGACCGCTTTTATAAAATTTACCAGGCCCGAAGGAAAAGCTGGGAAACAACCCCTGAGAGCTGTTTTCAGGGATGGCGGGAGGTCTTTCTGGAAACCATGGCCTCTTTCGGCACCCTTAAAGACCCTGAGGCGGCCTTTCGTTTTTGCTACGAGTGTTTTGCCCGGAAAGAATTCTTCAGACTCTCACCGGAAACGGAAGAGACCCTCTCTTTTCTAAAACAGAAGAGGCTCCGTTTGGCGGTAATATCCAACTGGGACGAACGCCTGCGGCGTCTGCTTTCCGCCCTTAAGCTTGCTTCTTTTTTCGAAGATATGTTCATTTCCTGCGAAATCGGGCTTGCCAAACCCGACCCGGCCATCTTCGAACTGGCCTGCCAGAAAATGAAGGTCAAACCCTCACAGGCCCTGATGGTGGGGGACAATCTGGAAGACGATGTCCTGGGAGCCAGAAAAGCCGGGCTTTGGGCCTTACGCTACCCCGGCGGAAGCCTAAAGCGGCTTTTTGCCCGCTAAAAAATCCTATTAATTTGATCTGGATCAATTCCTCCCAAGGATTTTGGTCTTATCTTTTCATGCAGGTCAAAAATATAAATCTTAAGGAGGTGTTTTTTCTATGTTTTGTAACCAGTGTGAACAAACCGCCAAAGGGGTAGCCTGCACTAAAATTGGGGTTTGCGGTAAGACCCACGAAACGGATGTGCTCCAGGATCTTCTGATCTATGCCCTTCAGGGGTTAGCCAAAGTGGCCCAGGCAGCCCGAAAGGTTGGAATTGAAGAGCGGGACGTGAATGTCTTCACCTGTGAAGCGCTTTTTTCTACCCTTACCAATGTCAATTTTGACCCTGAGCGCATTAAAGAATACATCTTTCAGACGGTAGAGAAACGGGAAGCCCTTAAAAGAAGGGTAGCAGAAAAAGGTGGGCAGCCACCTGAAGGAGGCTCTGCAAGTTTTGATCCCCCTCAAGACACGGAGGCCCTGCTTAAAAAGGCCGAAGAAATTGAACCCCGTCCAGAGACCGCTAGGGATCCGGACATCTTCTCTCTCAAGCTAACCACCATTTACGGGCTCAAAGGTATTGCGGCCTACGCTTATCATGCCGCCAAGTTAGGTCAAGAAGATCCTTATGTTTACGAATTCATGCACCGGGCCCTGGCCACCCTGGAAGAAAACGATCTGAGCCTTGAGGAATGGGTAAACATGGTGCTCGAGCTGGGAAAAACCAATCTTCGAACCATGGAACTCCTCGATAAAGCCAATCACAGTGCCTTTGGAGCCCCCAGGCCCACTAAAGTGCCTCTTGGAGCCAAAGCCGGCAAAGCCATCCTGGTTTCTGGCCATGACCTCAAGGACCTTTACGAACTTCTCAAGCAGACGGAAAACGAAGGAATATATGTTTACACCCACGGAGAGATGCTTCCGGCCCACGGATACCCGGAGCTTAAAAAATTCCCTCATTTTTATGGCCATTACGGTACGGCCTGGCAAAATCAGCAAAAAGAATTCCCCAATTTTCCTGGACCAATCGTAATGACCACCAATTGCCTTATGCCACCCAAGGATACTTACAAAGATCGAGTTTTTACCCTGGGGCCGGTAGGGTTCCCCGGTGTAAAACACCTCAGAGGAGAAGATTTCAGCGAGGTAATAGCGCTGGCCAAAAAGCTTGAAGGTTTCAAGGAGGACACTAACGGGCGTTATGTATTCACCGGTTTTGCCCACGAGACCGTGCTTTCGGTAGCAGACAAGATTATCGAAGGGGTTAAAAGCGGTGCTATCAGGCACTTTTTCCTGGTAGGGGGGTGTGACGGCGCCAAACCCGGCCGAAATTACTATACCCGTTTCGTAGAGCTGACCCCTAAAGATACTATTGTCCTTACTCTGGGTTGCGGCAAATTCCGCTTTTTTGACAAAGATCTCGGCACCATTGGAGATCTTCCGCGGTTGCTAGATATGGGTCAATGTAATGACGCCTACTCTGCCATTCAGGTCGCCCTGGCGCTGGCCAAGGCCTTTGACACGGATGTTAATCAGTTACCGCTTTCTCTTATTGTTTCCTGGTACGAGCAGAAAGCCGTTGCTATCCTCCTTACCCTTCTTTATCTGGGGATCAAAAACATTTATCTAGGGCCCAGCCTGCCGGCCTTTCTTTCCGAAAATGTCCTTAAGTTCCTGGCGGAAAGATATAATATCCACCCCATTTCTACTCCCGAAGAAGATCTTAAAGCCTGTCTTGAAACCTAATGTGGTGGGGGCCTGAAAGGCCCCCATTATTGTCGCCTTTTAAAACTTTCTTCTCTTGCGCCGATAGTTTTGGAAAGAGAATATTGTGCGGGAGGTCTTTCCATGCGTCGATTTTACGCGGTCAAGTTTTTCGTGCCCGGGATGGTCCTTCTGGTCTTTCTGGTGCTCGCCCTGGGGGCTCTGGCAAGTTTTCACCTCCTTAACAAGCAACGCCTTGACGGCTACTACATCAACATTAGCGGAAAGCTCCGCATGCTCTCGCAGAAAATAAGCAAAGAGGCCCTGCTTTTTGCCAGCACTAAAGAGCCGTCCTGGCAAAAGAGTTTGAAGGAGACCATTTCCCTCTATGACCAGATAATGTCTGAACTTGACCGGGCCACCCTTAAAGCTTCAGAGGCCCGTCGAGAATATGAAAGACTACTTGAGAAGTGGCAAAAATTTAGATCTTATGCCTCTGCTGTGGCTAAGGCCAACCCGGAAGAAGATTTATCAGAAGCACTCTCTTACATCAGCCGTAACAACCTGGATCTTCTTTCGCAGGCCAACAGTCTTACCAAAAGTCTCGAAAATCTCTCTCTCGCAAAGCAAAAAAGTTTTAAGATCTTTATCTCCGCGCTGCTTGCTGTGGGGCTCGCAGTCTTTGTTTTCTCTCTTTATCTAACCAAAAAACACCTTCTGGCACCTATCGACCAGATTACCGGCCTTTTAAACGAGATCAAAAAAGGCCGTTTTGAACGCTCTTTGCCGCAGAAAGGGCTCCTTGAACTCCGCGAAATTATCACCGCGGTTAATGCGGTCATCGGCTACATTTCCGGGCAATTTTTTACCCTGGGGGCTCAAAACCGTATTCTCTCGGAAGCAGTCCACTTTGTGGAAAGCTCTGGAGAAAAAATAAGACATCACAGTTACGATACGGAACGCATGGCCCAGGAACTCAAGTCTTCTTCCAGACAGGCAACCGAAGACATTGAGGTGATTTCTAACGCCATGAACGATTTGAATACCGCAGCCCAGGAGATTGCCCAAAGTATTCAGACCACCGCGGCCAAAGCTTCAGAAGCCAGCGAATATGTTTCTTTCGCCAAAGAAACTATCAAACAGCTGGCAGAAAGTTCCAAGGAAATAGGAGAAGTAACAGATCTCATCAACGACATTGCCGAACAGACCAATCTGCTGGCTCTAAACGCCACCATCGAAGCCGCCCGTGCCGGAGAGGCCGGAAAAGGCTTTGCGGTGGTAGCTAACGAAGTGAAAGAACTCTCCCGTCAAACTGCTAAGGCCACGGAAAAGATCTCCAAAATCATTTCTACCATTCAGAGAGACATGGAAAAGGCCGTAGAAGGGGTCGAATCCATCGCCTCCACCGTAGTAGAGGTCAATGATCTTGCCAGCACCATTGCCAGCGCCAGCGAAGAACAGACTGTTACTATCGCTGATCTAAACAATAACATTCACCGGGCCGTGGATACCATCGTGCAGGTGAACGAACATGCCGAAAAACTCCTTGAGCATACCAACAGCTTCAACCAAATCAGAGAAAACCTTGATGTTATCGATCACTGTATAAGCGGAATCGTAAACGAAGAAGCGGTTCTTTTATCTCTGGTTCAGGTAAATACGGAATTAGAGAAGAAATTGCTAGAAGAGCTGCCTGTGGAAATTCAGTTGAAGCTGATCCTCTTTTCTCACCTGCGTTGGCGGGATAACATTTTCAACGCCATTATCACCTTCCACCCACCTGAAGTAGAAACTGATCCTCACCGTTGTGCCCTTGGTAAATTTCTGGATCGTTATAAAGCAGAAACGCCCGAGGAAGAAAGGATTTTGCAGGCCCTGATACCTGTTCACGAAAAATTACACCATTCCGTAAAAGAACTGGAAAGAATCATCCTTGAGAAAGAAAATCGTCAGGAAATGCTCCGGTATTATCAGGCTTCCATAGAACCCCTTTTCCATCAACTACTGGATCTCTTCAACCAGTGGCTGGCTCTCAAGGGAGCTGCTCTCACCGAAGTAAAGGAGGGGCCTGCTGAAGATATCATTCGCTGGGGGCCGGCCTTTGAGATCGGTATCCGCACCATTGACGAACAACATCGACGCCTGGTGGGTATGGTAAACGAGTTCTATCATCGCCTGCGGGAAGGGGCCTCCAAGGTCGACCTGGAACGCTTGCTGGCCGGTCTCATCGACTATACGGCCACACATTTTCGCACCGAAGAGGAGCTTTTTGATAAATATGGTTATCCAGATGGAGAAATACACAAAAAGATCCACCAGAAACTGGTAGAAAAGGTCCTCTCCTATAAAAAAAGGGTAGAAGCCGGGGAGGCCGGGGTGGCTTACGATCTCCTGGCATTCCTGAAAAGCTGGCTCTCAAACCACATCTGCGTTACGGACAAAAAGTATGGACCTTTCCTCCGGGAAAAAGGGGTAAGCTAAAACAGGAAGGGTAATTCCCTTCCTGTTGACTCCCTTCTGCTTCCGTTCTAATTGAAAAGACAAATACTTTGAGAGGGGCCTCCAATGAAAGAAATTGACTGTCGAGGGCTTCCGTGTCCCCAGCCTGTCATAAATACCAAAAATGCCCTTGAAGAGTTAAAAAGCGGGGAAAGACTTTGCGTCCTGGTGGACAATGAGGCGGCAGTACAAAATGTCTCACGTTTTGCAGAAGCCCAGGGCCATTCTATTGAAGTAGAAAAACTCGACGGAGCCTGGAAAATCGTCATCACCAAAGGGGAAAGGGCTACCAGCGAAGTCCCTATAAGTTGTGGGGAGACTCCAGCTTATCCCAGCTGTGTGGTCCTTTCCTCTAAAGGAATGGGGCAGGGGGATCCCACCCTTTCCACCCTTCTTTTGAAGGCCTTTTTGAAGACCTTACTTGAGGCACGGGAAAGACCCTCCCGGATTGTTTGCTATAATGAAGGCGTTTTTCTTGCCCTTGAAGATTCAGAAGTCCTTGAAGACCTCAAGAATCTTGAAAGAGAAGGGATAGAAATTCTGGTTTGCGGGACTTGTCTTGACTATTATCGTGTCAAAGAAAAATTGGCCGTGGGAAAAATATCCAACATGTATGACATCGTAGAGACAGTCTTATCTTCGCGGGTATTCAAGCCGTGATATATCTTGATCAGGCTGCCACGTCATTTCCGAAACCAGTCGAGGTGGTCGAGGCAATAGCCTCAACCCTCAAAAACATTCCCGGAAGTCCGGGGCGTTCGGCGCACAAAGGGGCCCTTGAAGCCAGCCGCATCCTTTTTGAGGCCCGCGAAAAGGTGGCTTCTTTTATCGGGGCGGAAGATTCCAGCTCTATCATATTCACTTCAGGGGCTACCGAATCTTTAAATCTTGTCCTCCAAGGATTGTTAAAGGAAGGGGATCGGGTCCTTGCCACTTCCATGGAACACAACTCCGTGGCCCGAGTGCTCGGGCATCTCAAAAAAGAAAGAAAGCTGGAAGTCATTTATCTTCCCTGTGATGAAGAAGGCTTTTTAGACCTTGAAAGATGCGAAAAGATCCTCCGAGAGAAACCCGCCCAATTATTATGCGTTAACCTGGTCTCAAATGTTACCGGAACCATACAACCCCTTCATGAAATCCTGGCTTTGAAGGGGGAAACTTTACTTCTCCTCGATGGTGCTCAGGCGGTAGGGCATCTTCCTCTCGATGTAGGGCATCTTCCAATAGACTTTCTGGCCTTCTCCGGGCACAAGGGTCTTTTTGGGCCGCCAGGAGTGGGAGTCCTTTACCTGAGGCCGGGGTTGGAAGAAAAGCTTCGTCCTCTCAAATTTGGGGGCACAGGGAGCAGGTCTGAATTTCTGGAGCAACCTCCCTTTTTGCCGGACCGTTTCGAATGCGGGACCCCTAACCTGCCAGGGATCGCAGGGCTGGCTGCAGGCATCGATTTTATCGAAAAAATTGGCCTTACGAAGATTCATCGTCATGAAACCGCCCTTGCAGACATATTTCTGGACAGAATAAAAGAATGCCCCGGGCTAAAAATTTATGGCCCGCAAGATCGGGTGAAGGCTTCGGCCATCGTTTCTTTGAATATTGAGGGTCTGGCACCCTCGGAAGTGGCAAGGCGGCTTGATCGCGAATTCGGGGTCGCCGTAAGGGCAGGGCTTCATTGTGCCCCCCTTGCCCATCAGACTATTGGCTCTTTTCCGCAGGGGACGGTGCGTTTCTCTTTTGGTTATTTTAACCGCCTGGCAGATGCCGAAAAGGCTGCCGAGGCCCTGCTTGCCATTGCCGGATGAAAGTTATTTTTCTCTTCCCCTCCATCCATTTCGTTTTGAAGGCCGAAAAGGCCTTTAAGGCCTCGGGCTTTAAACCCGACCTCGTTCCGGTCCCCAAAGAAATAAGTAGTGATTGTGGAATGGCCATCGAACTGGATTTTAAAGATCTTAACCGAGCCCAAAAAGCACTCAAAGGCCTTGAACCGGAAGCTATTTATCTTCGCGCACCAGAAGGTTTTAAAAAGCTTCTAGACTCCTGAAAAAATTGTTTTAATTTGGAATTTATGGAAAAAACAGTTTGCACCAACAAAAAGGCCCGACACCTTTACGATATTGAAGAGACCCTGGAGGCCGGGATAGTTCTTCTGGGCCCGGAGGTAAAATCCCTGCGCCTTGGGAGAGTTAATCTGGCAGACAGCTTTGCCCGCATAAAAGACGGCGAGGTATATCTTTACAACGTCCACATCAGCCCTTATCCTTTTAGTCGGGAAGCGCAATTTATAGATCCTACGAGGACGCGAAAGCTTCTTTTAAAAAAAGCGGAAATAAAGCGGCTTCTTGGCAAAGTTCAGCAAAAAGGTTATACTTTAATACCTCTGCGGATCTATTTCCGGGATGGCAAAGCCAAGGTGGAATTGGCCCTAGCCAAGGGTAAGAAGCTTTACGACCGTCGGGAGACGATAAGACGCCGTGAGCAAGAGCGAGAGCTGAGGCGGCGTTACAAGGGTCGGATAAAGTAGCTCTTTTAAAACTGGGCGAAGCCCTGCCTTCGTCGGCTCAAGAAAGGGGGGCGAAATGGGTTCGACGGAGGTGCGTAGGGCTGAACAGCGTGCCGAGGTTCCCACCGCCTCGTTAAAAAGGTGGGGGAAACACAAGTGCCGACGAATATAGCTACGCTATGGCTGCTTAATAGATAAAGCAGCCCGTCCTGGTTCCGTCCTCTGCCCGCGGGGGAGCCAGGGCGTCGGTTAGCGGGCTGGCTAGGAAGGTGTGCCTGCCACCTTCCTAGCGAGAATCCTGCAGGCTAGGCTGGAGGAGGCCAGCCTGGGGAGTCTCCCCAGCCGAAAGTCACTGCCCAGGCTACGCACGTAGAAGTTCAGTCTGAAACACCTCCGGACGCGGGTTCGATTCCCGCCGCCTCCACCAATTGGGTTGTTAAAAAACCATTAGCTTAAGGCTCAAAATTTTAAATTTAAAACTTAGCAAATCTGTAAACTTTTTTCTTGGGACTTTTACTCATAGGTTGAAACCCTAAATACCGCTCCTCTAAGTACCGCTTATCAATGTTTTTAGTCTTGGGGCCCGCCTAGGTATCTGGTCCCCAAATTCCCGGTTAATCCTCCCCTTGTATGTTTACTTACACCCAACTTTGACACCCCGAATAAAAAAATCCTCTTGTATCAACGGTTTCCGGGCACACTGCCCCCACGTTCCACAACACTTTCTCCCTCTCCTGCCTCCAGTACCCTTCCCGGCACCCTCATCC
>JALSPN010000061.1 GCA_026985945.1 Thermodesulfobacteriales bacterium | reverse complement strand
GACACTTAGCCGTCTTATTATGAATAAGCTGTATTGTATCGGCCCCAAAACCACCCTCCGGATTCCTGGGAAGCCCTCTTTCAAAATAGACATAGTTCTCGAAAGAAATATGAATGCCGGTATCGAGGGGAAAGGCCTGAATTATTCTTTCAGCATCACTGCAGGCGCCGTCTTTATTGTTATCATAACAGAGTTTTATTGATGCAGAATCAGAAAGATCTACGGCCACAGCCCCTTCTTTGAGAGATATAGTCTTGGCGGCCAGCAAAGCGGAAGCCACCGTTCTTGCAGCACCTTTAAGCTCAAGATTGTATTTAGCTTTCAGCAAACGGGGAATGGAAAGGGAAGCAAAAAGGGCAATAATCCCCACCACCACAATCAACTCTACCAGAGAAACTCCTCTCCTTTGTTTGATTCTGGATTTTGAAAGAGCCATCCTGCTAAAAAAAATAATCAGGAGGGGATTGCTCCCCTCCTGAGCCCTAGGCATTAACTGGCCGAACAACTAACAACATTATTTGAAATTGAGCAGCTTACATTAATGCCCTTTACTGTAATAGAATCACAACCAGAAATAGAACCATCAGCTTCATTTAAACTAAGATTACAGGTCGCACTACCAACATTACATGTCCAGTTGGTTGTTCCTTCATCAGCATAGGCAGCTACCAGCTCACTCATACAGGAAGAGATGGCCCCTTCGGCGGCAGCAGCAGCAGACTTCTTCTTGTATTTGGCATATTGAGGGATGGCAACTGCTGCCAGAATGCCGATAATGGCCACGACGATCAAAAGTTCAACCAGTGTAAAACCCTTACGCCTGTTTTTCTTCCGGAGTTCCTGTTTCTCTTTAAGCATCTTAAACCTCCTTAGTTTGTTTTTTTATTTCCGAGGTGGCCACCTCGTTTTCTCCTGTTAGATGTTAAATGCAACTACTATGCCAAAACTTCAGGCTCTTTTTCCCGTAAAAATGCTATCGGTAAGAGATAACGAAAAGTTGAAAGGGTCCTTTTTTTGACAAATTTTGTCAGCTACTGACAAAATTTTGCTCTCAAAAGCCAGAGATTCAGATTTAAAAGGGCGGAAACTTGATCCATATCAAAGATTTTTCCCGAAAATCGTTTATCTTGAATACAACAAAAAAATTTAGGAGTTTTCAGAATGCCAGAGAAGATCCGACGCCAGATCATAGAGATCGACGAAGAACTCTGTGACGGTTGTGGTCAGTGCGTGCCTGCCTGTGCCGAGGGTGCCATCCAGGTCATCGATGGCAAGGCAAGAATCATTGACGAAAAGTTTTGTGACGGTCTGGGGGCCTGCCTCGGCCACTGTCCCAGAGGGGCCATCAGAATCATCGAAAGAGAGGCAGAACCCTTTGACGAAAAGGCGGTGGAAGAATTTTTAGCGGCCCGAAAAGAAAAGACCTCTTCGCAGGAGCCCCTTCCCTGTGGATGCCCGGGAAGTGCCCTTCAAATTTTCAATTCCCCAGACCCGGGGCCCTGCAGTTGCGAAAAGATCCCTTCGGCCCTCTCTCATTGGCCCATACAGATCAGACTGATCCCTCCAGAGGCGCCTTTTTTGAAAGGCGCTTCCCTTCTCATCGCAGCAGATTGCGTGGGTTTTTCCTATCCTTCTCTTCATCAGGATCTTTTACCGGGAAAAGTCCTTCTCATCGGCTGCCCCAAGTTCGATCCGGTCGAGGAATACGTATCCAGATTTTCCCGCCTCTTCTCAGAGAACGAGATTTCGGAGATCGTGCTGGCGATCATGGAAGTACCTTGCTGTCGGGGGCTCCCCATGATCGTAAAAAAGGGGCTTGAGTTAGCGGGCAAAAAGATCCCTTTTAAAGTGTTTGTGATCTCTGCCAGAGGTCAAATCATCGGCGAGGAGAACTGGACCTGATGCGCTGGGAAAAAGAAGCCGAGGCTCTTCTCAAAAAAGTTCCCTTTTTTGTGCGTGGTCGGGTCAAAAAGAAAGTCGAAGAGTTTGTGCGCCAGAGAGGCAAGGATGTAGTTACCAGAGAAGAAATGCTTTTGGCCAAAAAGGCCCTGCGGGAGCAGTCGTCTCAGGTCGCAGAAGGCTTTGTGGTGGAAGGCTGTTTCGGAGGGGCTGGTTGCCCTAATGCCCTTACTTCCTCACTCAAACTGTTGGAGAAGATAGAGGCCCTTCTCGCCCGGGAAGATCTCACCCGTTTTTTGCAAAAGAAAGCAGGAGGCCCCCTTAAACATCACCATCAATTCCGGGTTGCCCTTTCGGAATGTCCCAATGCCTGCTCCCAGGTGCAGATTCGGGATGTGGCCCTTATCGGGCAGGCGGAAATAGGAATTGACCCTTCCCGCTGCAGCTTTTGCGGAGAGTGTGAAAAGGCCTGTGAAGAGGAGGCCGTTTCCCTTACCGCAGAAGGGCCACAAATAGATTCCGGAAAGTGTGTCGCCTGTGGGGTCTGTGCCAGGAGTTGCCCGGAAGGGGCCCTTTTCATCCGGCGCACAGGCTATCGCGTCCTTCTTGGCGGGAAACTCGGCCGCCATCCCTCACTGGCCAGAGAAATCGTGCCCCTGGCCAGCGAGGAAGAAGCCCTTTCCCTTCTGAAAAAAGTGGTAAAATTTTATAAAACCCACAATCAGAAGGGCGAAAGGCTTGGGGCCATTTTTGAACGCCTGGGGTGGGAAAAATCTTTTGAGGAGATTCTCAAATGAAATGTCCGGGGCAAGACACCCGTTACTGGAAGGAAGACGCCATCTTTGAAGTAAAGTGTCCCCATTGCGGGCAGACGGTGGAATTTTTCAAAGACGATACTTCACGCCCCTGCCCTGGGTGCGGAAAAAGGCTTCCCAATCCCCGGCTTGACTTTGGCTGTGCCGCCTATTGCCCGTATGCCGAACAGTGTCTTGGAGGCCTGCCACCGGAGCTGCGTGAAAAACAGCAGAGTGTTTTCAAGGATCGCATCGAGGCGGAAGTCCTCGCAAGGCTTAAGGGAAAAGACGAAGCCGTCACCAGACTCAAAAAGCGCCTCCGTTACGCGGAACAAATCGCCCTTGAAGAGGGGGGGAAGCTCCCGATAGTGCTTGCTGCCGCCTGCCTGGTAGAACTTCAAAACCGGGAGGAATTTCTAACGTCTCTTAATATTCCACGAGAGATGAGGGAGGAAGTGCTCGGGGCACTTTCAGGGGAACTGGAACTTGAGGCCGCTATCCTTGAAGACGCCTCTTTCCTGGCTTCAGGAGAAAAAGAAGGCCCCTACCGCACCTCAGCTGGCAAGCGGCTGGCTCAGGCCCTTCTGTCTTAAATTTTTCCAAGCGGTTTCAGCCCCGCAGCTACGGCTGAAAGGCCTTCGTGGTCAAGGATCTTGACCTGGCGACCTTTGCTTTCTATAAGCCCCAGCCTGGAAAGACGCCCAAAAAGCCGTGAGATGGTCTCTGGGGAAGTGCCCAGAAAGCTTGCCAGCTGACTTTTGTTCATCCCCAGATCAAATTCTTCCCCCTCTTTTTGCCTCCGGTAAAGAAGATAAGAGGCCAGACGTTCCGAGACCTCTTTGAGAGAGAGGGCCTCTACCATGGAAACAAATTGCCTTAACCTGAGGGAAAGGACCGCCAGCATATTAAGGGCAAGAGCCGGCTCCTGCCGGATGAGGTTTATAAAATCTTTGCGGGGTAGATAGAGCAGCACGCAATCGGTAAGGGCTGAAGCATTGGCCGGATAATCTATGCCGGCAAAGACCGCCACCTCACCAAAAGGTTCCCCCGGGCCAAGCAAGTGGATGATCTGCTCTTTACCGCTTGGAGACTGTTTAAAGACCTTTACCCTCCCTTCATAAACCAGATAAAACCCCCGTGCTTCCTCCCCTTCGTGAAAGATAAATTCCCCTTTTTGGTACCGTTTGGGATAGGTAACTTTTGAGAGCGCTTCAAGATAAGGGAGAGGGAGATCCTTAAAAAGGATGGTCCGGGCCAGAAACGCCTTCTTATCCATATGCGGTTGCAAAACTCCTCCTTCCGCCTATGATACCAGCTTAAACATAAGCACCCCCAGGCGGCAATCATGGAGAAGGAAAAACTTATCCTGGCCTTAGAGACCGCAAGCCCCTGTGGCGGAGTGGCTATCGTGGGTGAGGAGGTTTACGGTGAAATTACCCTCTCTTCGCGTGAGACCCATTCCCGTCGTCTGCTTCAGGGAGTAAAGTTT
>JALSPN010000060.1 GCA_026985945.1 Thermodesulfobacteriales bacterium | reverse complement strand
GGAATCACAAGACCAAGAGCTATCTCAAAGAACCAGAAGTTGAAAGCCAGAGGGCCATTGAGCAGGGCCATGGCTGCCAGTTTCCCGGCATCAGAGCCTCCGGTAAAGATGGCGAGAAACCGCCAGATAGTAGCCAGAGAGACCGCTACCAAGAAAAGAAGAAGCACTTTGCCGGCTGCGGAAGTGGCCCGCTGCATGGCTTCGTCCATCGGTTTTTGGCGCACTTCATAGGCGATGTAATTGAAGATGATGAGAGCCGCCGCTCCACTCATCAGGGCCGAGCAAATGAAGTAGATGGGAAGCTGGGCCCCATACCAGAAGGGCCTGGAGGCAATAAGGGCGAAGACGGCTCCCAGATTGGTGTTAGCAGCGATCTCAGCCAGAGCGCCTAAAAGCCCCAGCGCAAAAGCCAGAGCATATCTCTTGGTTAAAATGAGAACAAACTCCAGGATCATGAAAGCCACGCAGGCCCCGTAAAGGGCACCCATCCACATGATGTTGGAGGTGAGATTAGGGGTGATCATCATCCAGTACATGCGCCAGGGGTTTTCAAGCTCCAGCCCGATGATGGCAAAACCAGAAACTATGGCCGCGATGGAAAGGAAAAGGGACCGGTTTGAAAGTGGTAGAAGAGAAGTCCCTCCAAAGAGGTGCCCCAGCACGGAAAGAATGCAAAGCCCGGTGGACATGATGGCAAAGAAAATATAGCCCGCGATGAGCATCCCCCAGGGCATCTCTCGAAAAACATTGTAGGCATGGTGATGCCCCACGAACATGGCATAAACGCCGGCTCCAAGCCCCACGACCGTCATTAAGAAGGCCAGAACCGTCAGCAAGGTGATCCGTGGTGTGGCGAAACTCAAATCTACCTGAAATGGTTTCAACGCCTCTATTCTTGTTTCAGCCATGGCTACACCCTCCTCCTTTTGTTGTTTTTAATTTGCCCGCTTGGGGGCGTTTTTTTCTTCCTCAAGCCATTTGGGGATGGAAAAGGTGGCAAAGAACGCCGGGATAGCCGCAAAAGGCCCCAGAGCTATAAAAGCCAGGAAGCAAAATGTGCCTAAAATATATTCCCCCAGCCGTCCTTCAGCCTTTGTTCTCTCTAACGACGCAACTTTTTCCCTTTCTTCGTGATGAAAGGGCCAGAGATGTTTGATGGCCTGGATGCTTTTCATTTCTATCCCTCCTTTCTAGGCAAAAAAACCAAAAAATCTACATTAACCCTGTTTGTTTCAAAATAATCTGCCATATCTTCGTTTTTCTTTCCTATCAATGAACTATTTTCATTTATTTGAAATAGCATATGTCATGCCAGTTGTAGTGTAGAGGGCCACGTTTCTTTGAAACCCCGAAGTATCAAGACTTTTGAGATTTTTTCCTTCCAGGAAAATTGGAAATGGCCAGTTGAGGAAAAACTTTTTGGGCGCAAAATAAGCCCACAAAGATATGGTTATGGCTTATCTTGCGCCTTTTTCTTTTGACGTGGGAATAATGATTGTCAAAAAAACTGGAAGTAATCGGATCTGCTTATTTTAAAAATGGGCTTAATTTTCGCCCTGCAGAGGAATACCGTATTTTTTTAATTTCCGGCGCAAAGTATCTTTTGAAATGCCTAGTTCCCGACAGGTAGCCAGTTTTTTCCACTTATTGCGCTTTAAGGCCTGGAGAATGGCTATTTTTTCGATTTCTTCAAGGGTCATGGGTTTGGTAAAAGAAAGAGAGGTTTCTTCTTCGCTCTTTTGGGGGCTGTAGAGGTATTCAGGGAGATGTTCCGGATAAATGAGCCCTTCTTTGCAGACGATGAAGCAATATTCGATGATATTTTCAAGCTCTCTCACATTTCCGGGAAAGTCGTAATTTAAAAGGATTTTGAGGGCTTCCTCGGTAATGCCGATGATATTGCGGCCCTTGCTCGCTTTAAATTTCTGGATGAAATAATCTACCAGAAGGGGTATGTCTTCTTTGCGTTCCCGAAGAGGGGGGAGATGGATACGGGCCACATTCAACCGATAAAACAGATCCTGACGGAAACGCCCCTCTTCTACCAGTTTTTCCAGCTCCTGATTGGTGGCTGCAATAATGCGCACGTTGGCCTTCTCCGGCCGGGAGGCCCCCAGGGGTTCGTATTCTCTGGTCTCCAAAACCCGTAACAGTTTTACCTGAAGGGCCAGGGGAATTTCCCCTATTTCGTCCAGAAAGAGGGTTCCGCCTTCTGCCAGGGCAAAGCGGCCGGGTTTGTCTTTTTTGGCATCGGTGAAGGCCCCGGCCTTGTAACCAAAAAGTTCACTCTCAAGGAGGGTATCCGGAATGGCGGCACAGTTTACCGCCACAAAAGGCCCTTCTCGCCTGGGGGAGAGATCATGGATGGCACGGGCAAAAATCTCTTTTCCGGTTCCAGACTCCCCTGTAATCAGAACGGTGCTTTCGCTTTCTGCTATGTCAGGCAGAATATCAAAGATACGCTTGATTTTAGGGCTTTTGGAAATAATGTCTCCCAGGCGATAATCTTTATGAAGCTCCTTACGAAGAGTAAGAATTTCACTCAGGTCCCGAACCGTTTCTACCGCTCCCAGAAGCCTACCTTCAGAATCTCTTATGGGAGCCACGGTGATGGAAACCGGGACTTTACGCCCGGACTTATGGAGAAAATAGGTGTGTTTGTTGGTAATTTTCTTCCCCTCTGAGATAGCCGCTGCAACCGGACAATTCTTATTACAGAGTTCGTTACGAAATATTTCATGACAGGGTCTTCCCAGGACTTCTGCCGAAGAATAACCCGTTATTTTTTCCATAGCATTATTATAACAAATGATGTGAAAATGATTATCTACAGAAAAAACACCATCACCGATATTTTCTAATATTGTTTTCATTTGTATTTCAAAACTTATGTCCCGAAATATTTCCAGACCACCAACGAGTTCTCCTTTAACAAAAAGTGGACTGGCCGTAATTTCTACCGGAAAGTTTGTTCCATCTGCTCTAGTCATAAAAATGCCAGATCTTTTGATGATTCTTTTTTCTTTTATGCTTCGCAATAATACACATCCTTCACCACAAATGTTGGTTTTGAAGACCTCATCACAATATTTTCCTAAAACATCTTTGGCAGAATATCCGGTCAGTGTCTCTGCTGTCTCGTTAAAAACACAGATTTTGAAGTTGCTATCTACTACAAAAAGGGCATCTCCCAGGCTGTTCAAAATGTCATCAACAAAGATGGAAGGAAGACTTTCGTTAATCACAACTGCAACAGAAATAATTTTCTCTTCTTTTTTGAGGGGATAGGCATTTAAGTAAATAACTCTTCCTGGTTCGTCTTTAAAATAGAGAGGAAATTGATATATAGTATGACCTTTTGCCAGTTGTTGTTTGATTAAGATGCAAATTTCTTTCTCTATATGTTTTTCAAAAATTTTGTAACAGGGACGATGCAATACTTCTTCCCTTTTGGTGCCCAGTATTTTTTCAGCGGCCTGGTTAAAATACATGACACGGAACTGATCATCTACGACGAGGATGCCTTCCTGGACCTTATCAAGTGTTTCTTCAAAGATTTTCTGGGAGACTTCTTGATCAAAAGACATGATATTTACAAAGGTAACAAAAAAGGGGAGCTTTTGTAAAGCTCCCCTTTTTTGTGTCGTTTACGAGGAAGAATTAATGGTGTTTTTCGGCTTTTTCCGGGGTTCCCTGCATTCTTTGCCAGCCCAAAACGCCGATATGGCAGGAGGTGCATTTCCGGTTGGAGGCAAAGGCCATCTCGCCATTATGACAGGCACCGCAGTATTTGCCGTTGTAGAGGGCCTCCATATTGAAATCTTCGTTTTCTTCCGCTGTCCCGGCAGCCATTTCAAAGAGTTCGTCATGGCAATCGTCACAGCTGAGGCCGGCGTCTTCAATGTGTTTTTTGTGATCAAATACCACGGCTTTAACGGGTTTGGTAAAAACTATAGGTTCTTCAGGATATTCTTCTTCATCCTGTCCCCATAAGGGCTGATAAATAAGAAAAGATAGAAGAAAAGGAATAATTAATAAGAACCACCTTTTCATAAAAGGCCTCCTTTGCAAAAGTATTAACCCAGACCGTCAATGGTGTAGAAGACGTTAGGCTTGGCCCCTGTCTCCGGCCGTAAGACCCATATTACCCGGGCGGGGTCATGGACGATCTTATAAACTTTGCTTTCCGGATCGGAAAGGTCGCCGAAGATCCTTACCCCTGCCGGGCAGGCAGCAGCACAGGC
>JALSPN010000059.1 GCA_026985945.1 Thermodesulfobacteriales bacterium | reverse complement strand
CAGAGGGTCTCTTTTAAGGCGTCTTTTGATCACCTCCCTTACTTCTTTTACTCGCCAGTAGGCCAGGAGCAGCCCCCCGAAAGGGTCTTCGGTCCAGAAACCCGTGCGAAGGGGAATATAAAAATTTCGCAATCTGTTGGTCAGGTCTTCATAGAAGGGGATCAGCTTGGGAAGAGTTTCTCTCAGGTGTCTTAATTCCGCCCGGGCCAGGCCTTCACAGTAGCTAAGCCCTGCATATTTGAGCACCCCGGGAATTTCTGCTTTAAAAGATACCGTGCCAATAAAGACCTGATGTTCCCTCTTTTTTAAGACCTTTCCGGTGGCGATTTCTATGGTCTGCACCAGACGGGTGGTAATTTCCGGCAGGAAAATCTTTTCCGGCAATACTAATTCCTGCAATTCCAGATAGCGTTCTCTTAAGCGGGTTAAGAGAAAATCTTTGATATTTTCGATTTGAGAAAATTCCCCGGCCAAGAGAAACACCCGCACCATTTCGGCAAAATCCGGATGTTTCCCCAGAGCGTAAAAGAAAAGGGCTTCTTCTATAGATTCTCGAAGAATGTTCCCTGTAAGGTAAGGGCGACCCTCTTGCCGTGGAAAGCCGCGAGGCCCTGCGGCAAGAGGGGTGTGAGCCAAGAGATAAAACTTACTCATTTTTAAACTCCCTGATAAAAAGTCTTCACTTCTTCGTGGGGGTTCATCTTTTCAACCGCCTTTAAAATTAAATAGCCGGCCTCCGTAATGGTATTTTTCCCCACGTAGCCTGCATGCCTGGCCGCTTTGAGGGCCTCATCAAAGACCTCTTTTGGAAGACCGCTTCTGAGAAGGGCCTCCTTAATGTTGCGGGGGAGAATGCGTATCCGTTTTTCCTTGACGAAGAGGGTCCCCACCTCTGAAAGGGCCTTTAGGACACGATAAAGAAGCGGGTTTATGGGGTGTCCGAAATTTTTGGGCACTCCGGAAACAGCCCGGTCCAGAAGTTCACCGGCTTCGGTCTCAAGAAGGTTCCCATCAGGAAGAATGTTTATGAGATGACGGGCTTCAAGTTTTTCTAAGGCCCATTTAAAACGGCGCCTCTTTCCTTCTCCTACAAGCTCAAAGAGTTCGTCCACACTTATCCCCCTGGAAGGGATGGTGGCCAGAATCTCGGCCTCGTAACGGGTAAGATGAGGAATGCGAGAGATACTTTCGGCCAGATCCGCATAGAAATAGCCGGATTGGGTGGGTTCTCCTGTCCCGAGGAGCCCGGCTTCCTGAGCTTCCTCGACCCAGGAAATATTGGGAGCCGAAAAAGAACGGCGGGTGATAGTGATGGCTTTGACCGCCGTAGAGCTTATCTCTCGCAGGCGGCTTTCCTGATCAGCCAGAACTTTTCGGCCAAAAGTGGTTAGTTCAAAGACTTCTCTTCCCTTTTGATCCTGTGCGGTTTGAATAAGATTGAAAGATTCCAGACTATAAAGACTCAAACGAAGATTGAAATTGCTGTCATACCAGCGGGCCAGGTCCTTGGCGAGCATGAACTCTCCGGCTATCTGGCGGAACTTCTCTGGCATTTCGTCAAGTTTGCGGCCGTAACGGGCCAGGATCTCTTTATATTGTTTGATCTTGCGGTCAATCATTTCCGCCCTCAGGTTGGCAAAGGTCGGGGCTTCTTCGGGGTTGTTTTCGGCCTTTTTCCAGAGGTGTTCTATGGCCTGGAGGATTTCCACCTCTTCTTCCTCGAGGGCAATAGTCCAGGCATCAGGAATTATATCTCGCTTCCAGAGCCGTAAGACCTCAAGCCCCCAGTAACCTGCTGGCAAGAGTTCCTGATGTTGATCGATGTAACCCAGGGATTGGAGGATGGCGATGGTGGCCTCTGGCACCTCTCTTCCGTCAGCTACATCTGCCAGGGCCCAGAGGATATCGCTCGTAAGGACGTCACCTTCCCCAAATCCCCCCAGGGAGAGGGCCTTTTTTACCGCCTGCCCCAGGGCGGTAAAGGTATAAATATCGGAATCGGGGACGCTATAGGCTATAAGACGCATCCCCTCCAGAAGATGTTTGGTGTGGGTGTCGGTGGTAAGAAGGGCAGCCCGAGCCGGACCAGCAGGAAGTTTACGGATTTCCTGAGCAAGGTTTGAGGATATTTCTAGTTCCGGCTCCAGGGCCCGGTAAATTTCAAAGATTTTCTGGCCGGCTTCGGTAAGACCGACATATTCTCGCCCGGTCTCAGGATCTTTCATCTCCGCGGCCAGACGCCTTTCTTTTAAGGGGGAGACAGCCAGAGGCCCTACCTGCCCGGATAAGCCCGCCGCTTCCAGCATGGCGATGATCTCAGTCCCCAAAAACCGGAAGCCCTCTGGCCACTTATCAGGAAAGGGAAGCTCCTCCTTTTCGACAAGCCCCTTAAGCACCAGGGCCAGCTCTTTCCCGAGATAGGTTAATTCCCTTTTTAAAGGGGCTGATTGCCTTACCAGGGCCTGCATCTCGAGTTCGGTATAAATTCCTTCCTCAGATTCTGCTATTTCCATGCCTTTGCTCTGGGTTTCTTCTTCAAAAGAAAGGAGTCTTAGAAGGGCTTCAGCATGTTCCTTTTTGATCAGCATCGCCGCCTCCTTAAAAGCCGATTTTTTTGAACACCGAGAACCATAGGTATTTCTGCCGGGGTGTCAAGGAATTTATTTCAAAATCGTCAAATTTTAGTTTTCAAAATGGTCAAAACCGGAGGGAAAAAGGGGCCTTAGCCTTTCCCCTTCTTTGAAAAAAAGGCCCTGTTCAGGAATAATCCTTCCGATTTCATAAAGGGGTCCGGGCCAGAGGTGCTTCAAGGCCTTCACATTTGAGGAAGGAACCGTAAAAAGAAGGGCAAAGTCTTCCCCCCCTGAGAGGGCGTATTCCAGAGGGGGTTTTGAGAGGGGGGCTTCAAAGACTTCCGGCAGCACCGGTATTTTTTCGGAAAAAAGGATGGCCCCCTTTCTGCTGGCTTTACACAGGCGATAGAGATCAAGAAGAAGGCCATCAGAGATATCGATGAGGGCCGAAGCCAATTGATGGCGGGCCAGGGTTTCTCCTAAGGCGATTTCTGGCTCCGGATCGAGGTGGGCCTTTTTAAGGGGGGCAGGGGGCTCGATCCCTTGCTGCCAGAGCTCAAGAGCCGCTGCCGCTCCTCCCAGGGGGCGGGAAACATAGATGAGGTCTTCTTGCCCTGCCCCGGAGCGAAAAATTGCTCCTCCTTTGGCTGTTTCCCCTATAAGTGCCAGGCTAAGATGCCACCGGCTCTCGGTCCGGCTTAAATCTCCGCCGATCAGTTCCGTTTGATAGGCCTGAAGCTTACTTATGAGCCCATCCAGAAATTCCTTGAAAAATTTTTCTTCGATTTTGGGAAGGCTCACACTCAGGAGGGCAAAACGAGGCCTCCCCCCCATGGCCGCAATATCACTCAAATTTACGGCGGCAAGTTTCCGCCCTACTTCGTAAGGTGAAAAGTAAGAAAAAGAAAAATGCACCTCTTCCACCATGGTATCCATGGTGAAGAGGTGCCATCTGTCAGCGGTTTCAACTACAGCACAGTCATCCCCCACCCCACAGATTATTTCTCCAGAAAGAGGGGTCAGGGTCCGGAAAAGCTGCTCCAGCAGTTCCTCTTCCGTCATGGCCTGGAGCAAATTTCGAGTTCACTGAAGAAAAAAGCGATTTCACGGGCTGCGGATTCGGGGCTATCTGAACCGTGGACGGTGTTTTCCCCCTTGCTTAAGGCGAAGGTCTTGCGGATGGTTCCCTCGGCTGCTTCGGCCGGATCAGTGGCCCCCATGATTTCACGACAACGGGAAATGGCATTTTCTCCCTCGAGCACCAGGGCAATAATTGGGCCAGAAGACATATAATCGGTGAGCTCGTCGTAAAAAGGCTTGTCTTTGTGGACGATATAAAATTCCTGGGCCTGTTCCTTGGTAAGCCGTAGCATTTTCATGGCCACGATCTTCAAGCCACCCTTTTCAAAGAAACTCAAGACTTCCCCGATAATATGGCGTGAGACTCCGTCAGGCTTGATCATGGAGAGGGTTCTTTCGATAGCCATTCCCTTCCTCCTTTAAGAGTTTTTTGCGAGTTAGCAGAAGTTTTAGCTTCCAGCAAGATCAAGACTTTCGATAAGAATGCTGGGAGAGCCTAAGTGGCCGTAAAAAGTAAGGTCATCCCCCAGGGCTTCCACCCTCTGAAAGAGCTCAAAAATATTTCCCGAAAGGGCCATTCCGGAGACAGGGGTAGCCCCTTCAGGAGAATG
>JALSPN010000058.1 GCA_026985945.1 Thermodesulfobacteriales bacterium | reverse complement strand
GCCCCCTTTCCCGGAACCGCACCGTGGGTCTCCGCCTGGGAAGAGGAGAAAAGCTTGAAGAAATCTTAAAAAGCATGACCCAGGTGGCCGAAGGCGTGAAAACCGCCTCCTCGGCCAGGGCCCTGGCCCGGAAATACAAAATTGAAATGCCCATCTGTGAGGCGGTTTACCGCGTGCTTTATAGGGGAGAAGACCCCCGGGAGATGGCCCAGAACCTCCTCACCCGCCGCCTTAAAGAAGAAATAGACTTTATCTAATTTTAAAAAATTTATTGACTCGTAAAGATAACTTTGCTATAAGAAATTAAAAATTTGTAAATGGAGGGTTTTTATGAATCTCAAAGGCACCAAAACGGAGAAGAATTTGCTTAAGGCCTTTGCGGGGGAGTCTCAGGCCCGCAATCGTTACACCTATTTTTCTTCTATTGCCAAAAAGGAAGGATTTGTGCAGATTGCCCACATTTTTGAGGAAACCGCCAACCAGGAAAAGGAACATGCCAAAAGGCTTTTCAAATTTCTGCAGGGTGGAGATCTTGAGATCTGCGCCACTTATCCTGCCGGGCGCCTGGGGACCACGCTGGAAAATCTCAAGCATGCTGCCGCTGGCGAACATTACGAATGGAAGGAGATGTATCCGGAATTTGCAGAAATCGCCCGTCAGGAGGGCTTCCCGGAAATTGCCGGCATTTTTGAGAGAATTGCCGTGGCGGAAATGTATCACGAAAGGCGTTACCAGGCCTTTGCCCGTCTTATCGAAGAAGGGCGGGTCTTTAAGCGCGAGATGGAAGTCAAGTGGCGTTGCCGCAACTGTGGTTATGTTCACGAAGGGCTTGAAGCCCCTGAAGAATGCCCGGCCTGTGCTCACCCACGGGCTTACTTCGAACTTTACGTAGAACCCTGGTAAAAGCTAACCGGGAGGCCACAGGTGGCCTCCCAAAATCTGGGCCAGCTCTTCCAGGCCAAAGGGCTTCTTCAAGATTGCCTGCACCCCGGCCTTCTTCAGGTTCTCCCATAAAGATTGGTCTGTGTCTCCGGTGCAGATTACCACCTTCGCTTCAGGGTCTATCTTTCGGAGCTCCTCAAGCAGCCTCAGGCCGTCTCCATCCGGGAGATAAAAGTCGGAAAGCACCAGCTCGAAAGGTTTGCCAGCATAAAAGGCCTTTTGATACTCTGAGACCGCCGCAGAAAGGGTAGCAACCGCCCTGGACTCTCTTCCGAGAAAATTAAGAACATCCTGATATAGTTCCCGGAGTTCTTCTTCGTCTTCAACCACCAGGATGGGGGCTTTCTCCTTCACCACGAAACAAAACGAGCCGTAAGAGTCCGGGTCCTGAAGATTGGTAGCATCCGTCTCAGTCATAAGGGCCGGAAGATAGAGGATAAAAGTAGTCCCGTTACCAGGTGAAGAAAAGACCTCAATATGACCTCCGTGAGCCTTAAGGATGGCATATACCACCGCAAGCCCGAGGCCGTGGCCTTCTTTTTTGGTGGAAAAGTAAGGGTCAAAAATGCGGCTTAGATGAGAAGGATCTATACCCGGCCCGTTGTCAGATATTATGAGCCTGATATAAGGCCCTTCGTTTAAATTCCCACATCCGCAACTGTAGAAGTTTTCCGCCTTGATAGTGATAAGGCCCTTTCCCTTTAAGGCTTCTTTGGCGTTTAAGAGTAAATTCTGGAGGATCTGTGTCATCCGGAAACTATCTATCCGTGGTTGCCAGAGATTTGCGGGAAGTTCCAGCACACATTCTACCTCGGAATTTGCCAGGAGAAGATCCACCTCTTCTTCGATCAGGCGGACTAGATCACAGGTATCATAAGAGGGAGTTACGGTAGTGGAAGCCAGAATCCTTTCGGCAAATTCTTTGATCTTTTCAAGCCCTGCCCTTGCCTTTTGCAGAAACCGGTTTTTTTGTGAAAAATCTTCTACCCTTTCTGCCAAAGAAAGATTTCCTTCTATCACGTTTATAAGATTGCGGAGGTCATGGACGAGCCCTCTGGTGAAAAGGCCAAAGGCCTCAAATTTTTCTTCTATTTCTTTGCCAGAAAGCCCTTTCTTCCCTTCCAGAAAAGAAAATTTGGGATCTCCACAGATGGCTTCTGCAAGCTGGTGGAGGTTGGTAAAACTAACCAGGACCCCTCTTACGCGCCCCTCTTTATCCTTTAAGGGCATGAGATCAGCCCACCAGTGGGCCCCCTGCCAGGGAAAAGAAACCCTTTCCCGTTTACCTCTGGAAATTACATCCTGAAAGGGGAAGACCGGAAGAGTAGCGGCCTTTCTTTCAAAGAGATCTTTTAAAAATTTACCCCGAAAAGAGTCTTTCCTCTCACCCCAGAGTTCCCCAAAGGCTTCATTTGCCAAGACTATTTCTTCCGAAGAAGAAAGGATAAGTGCCGGGCGAGGGCAAACATCAATCAGGACCTGCCAGTCTTCAATATCCCTAAGACAGGGTAAAGTCTCGCTTTTTTCTCCCATCTTTTTAAGAAGAAATTAAACCCTCAGAGAGTTCCTCAAGTTTTTTCGGAAAACTAAGATTCAAACTTTACTCCCATTCAATCGTAGCCGGGGGCTTGGAAGAAATATCGTAAACGACCCGGTTTACCCCCTGCACCTCGTTAATAATGCGGTTTGAGAGACGGGCCAGGAGTTCATAGGGAAGCCTCGTCCAGTCTGCCGTCATGGCATCTACACTATCCACACAACGGATGGCTATCACGTATTCGTAAGTGCGATAGTCTCCCATCACTCCTACCGTCCTGATGGGCAAAAGGACTGCAAAACTCTGCCATACTTTTTTGTACCAGCCACTTTTTTTCATTTCCTCAAGGACGATAGCGTCCGCCTCTCGCAGGATTTCAAGCTTTTCAGGGGTCACCTCTCCCAGAATGCGGATAGCAAGCCCCGGGCCGGGAAAGGGTTGCCTGTAGATAATGTCTTCCGGAAGGCCGAGCTCTTTTGCGATTTCGCGGACTTCGTCTTTGAAAAGTTCTCTGAGAGGTTCTATGAGTTTGAGCTTCATCCTTTCAGGGAGCCCACCCACGTTGTGGTGAGATTTGATGGTAGCAGAAGGGCCTCTGAAGGAAACACTTTCGATAACATCCGGATAAAGGGTGCCCTGAGCCAGGTAGGTAACCCGGCCCACCTTCTGGGCCTCTTCCTCAAAGATCTCGATGAAGGTGTGCCCGATAAGGCGGCGTTTTTCTTCCGGATCCGTAACCCCTTTAAGGCGTGCTAAAAACTTCTCCGAGGCGTCCACATAGCGCACGTTAAGGCCCAGAGATTTCATCAAGCGGAGAACGCTTTCAGCCTCCCCTTTTCGCAAAAGGCCGTTGTTCACAAAAATACAGGTTAAGCGGTCTCCCACGGCCCGATGGACAAGAACCGCCGTCACGGTAGAGTCGATCCCTCCTGAAAGGGCACAGATTACCCGTTCCTCCGGCCCCACCAGACCTCGAATCTCCTCCACCACTTTTTCGATAAAAGACTTCATCGTCCAGGTGGGTTTGGCATGACAGATACGGAAGACGAAGTTTTCCAGCACTTCCCGTCCAATCTCGGTATGAGCGACCTCGGGATGAAACTGCACCCCAAAGAGGGGTTTTTTCTGGTGTTTGATGGCGGCGTAAGGGGAATGCTCACTTTCCGCCAGGGCAATAAACCCCGGGGCCAGTTCTTCCACCCGGTCCCCGTGGCTCATCCAGACCCGGTAGCGCCCGCCTTTTTCTAAACCAAAGAAAAGGTCTTCGTTGCGTAGGACGATGAGTTCTGCCGGGCCGTATTCTCTTTTGGCGCTTCGCTCTACCCGCCCTCCCAAAAGATGGGTCATGAGTTGCATCCCGTAACAAATACCAAGGACCGGGACACCCAGTTCGAAAAGCTCTTTTGAGACGTGCGGAGCATCCTTGTCGTAAACGCTTGCCGGCCCCCCGGAAAGAATGATGCCCTGGGGGCGGAAGGCCTTTATCTCTTCAAGGCTTGCTGTGCAGGGTTTAATTTCACTATAGACGTGAAGCTCCCTTACCCGCCGGGCAATAAGCTGGGTGGTCTGAGAGCCAAAATCCAGGACCAGGATGCGATCTCCGTGTTCCATCTATGCTCTCCTCTCCCTTCGAGATCTTCTTAAGAAGATAACCGCTACTACCAAAAGAAAAATCAAGACCCCGATGATAAGCATTTCAAAAAGATAATAACGTAATTTCTCAAGAGGGACCTCTCCGGCGTGAGAAATCTCAAAAGAGAGGATAAGAAGTCTTCTAACAGAAGCAA
>JALSPN010000057.1 GCA_026985945.1 Thermodesulfobacteriales bacterium | reverse complement strand
CGATCGTATTTGATGACTTTGACTTTGATGCGATCTCCTACTTTGAAGTAGTTGGAAGGGTGTTTTACCCGCCCCCAGGTAATGTCAGAGACGTGTAAAAGGCCATCCACCCCTCCAAGATCCACAAAAACCCCGTAATCGGTAATGCTTTTGACGGTTCCTTCAAGCACCTGTCCTTCCTGGAGGCTTTCAAGAAGGGCCTTCTTGCGGGCCTCAAGTTCCTTTTCCAGGACGTTGCGGTGAGAGACCACAATGTTGTTCTTTTTCCGGTTGAGGTTTATCACCTCCACTTTGAGGGTGGAACCCACAAGTTCTTCGTCGTTTTTGGGAGGTTTTAAGAAGGCCTGAGAGTAAGGGAGAAAGGCCCGAACCCCGTCAATATCCACCGCAAACCCACCTTTAATACGCTCCACCACGTAAGCCTCAAGGGGTTCACCTTTTTCCGCGGCCTTTTCTATCTTTTCCCACGCCCGGCGGCGCTGGAGTTTTTTATAAGATACCTGGACCATGCCGTCCGGGGTGCGGGTATTTTCGATGAGGACTTCCACCTCATCCCCGGGCTGGATTTTTACTGCTCCGTCAGGTCCCATAAATTCGGAAACCGGGGCGATGCCTTCGCTCTTATACCCGATATCGATAATTACCCACTCCGGGCCGATGCGAAGGACCTTACCGGTAAAGATCTCTCCCCGTGAAATGGTCTTAATTTCGCCGGCTAAAAGATCCTCAAAGCTTTCTTCCGGCTGGTTTTGCTGGGTTTCCAGTGCGTTTTCCATGGCCAAAACCTCCATCAATTTGACTGCACCTTATACCACCGGCCCCCTCAAAATTCAACGTATGGAAAAAATTTGCTAAAATGGATCCCATGCCGCAAAAGTTGATCGTCCTTCTTACCGATTTCGGCCTGAAAGATCATTACGTGGGGGTGATGAAGGGAATCATCACGGGCCTCTGCGAGGAGGCCTCCCTTATTGATCTCACTCACGAGATATCTCCTCAGAATATAAGGGAAGGGGCCTTCGTTCTGGGGGTAGCCTATCGTTATTTCCCTCCAGGGACTATTTTTTTGGGGGTGGTTGACCCCGGAGTAGGCACCAGTCGCAAAGGGATTTTGCTTCAGGCAGGAGATTATTATTTTGTCGGTCCTGACAACGGCCTTTTTACCTGGGTGGTAAAAAAAGAGGGCTTAAGGTGGGCGGTAGAACTTAAAAATCGGCGGTATTTCCAGAAGAAAGTGAGCCGCACCTTTCACGGCCGGGATATCTTTGCCCCGGTGGCAGCGCATTTTGCCTGCGGTGTTCCCCCCGAAGAATTTGGCCCGGGGCGGCAAGAAATTGTCATGCTTCCCTGGCCGGAAGTGGAAGAGGGCCCTGCTTACGTGAAGGGGGCGGTAATCTATGTGGACCATTTTGGCAACCTGATCACCAATATTTCCGAAGAAAAGCTCCGGCACCCGGTAAAGCGCGTTTTTTACCGGGGAGTGGAAATGCCCTTCCTCGAGACTTATGCCGCCCTCCCGGCAGGCTCTCCCCTGGCTCTCATAGGAAGTGAAGGCCTCCTTGAAATAGCCATCTCTCATGGTTCTGCTGCTAAGCGGTTGGGAATCGATGGCGAAGTGCTGGTGGAATTTTCCTCTCCGTAAAGAATCCCTGGCGGGGAAGGTGATCTACCAGCCGGAGAAAGGCTACCGTTATTCTCTGGAGGCCTTTTTGCTCTCTTCTTTTGTGAGCCTGCGGCCGGGAGAGCGGGCCCTGGAATTGGGAGCCGGTTGCGGGATTATAACGCTTCTTCTTTCCTGGCGATATCCAGACCATCTTTTTTGGGGGCTCGAGATTCAGCCTCCTCTCCTCTGGAGTTTCGCCAGAAATGTGAAGGAAAATGGTCTTGTCAAAAGGGTTTTGCCGGTTGCCGGCGATGTTAAGGCCCCACCTTTTAAACCCGGGGCTTTTGACGTGGTGTTTTCAAACCCGCCTTTTTATCCGCTGGCAAGCGGCCGCCTCTCTCCAGATCTCCAGGAAAGATGTGCCAGGCACGAAATCCTGGCGAGCCTTGAAGATTTTTTAAAGGCCGCGGCCTTTCTCCTCCGGAACAAAGGCCGATTTTACCTGATTTGCGCCGCAGACCGCATAGTAGAAGTCTTCTCCATCCTCGTCAAAAACCGTCTGGAACCCAAATGCCTGCGTTTGGTCCATTCCTATCCTGGTGACGTGGCCCGCCTTTTTCTGCTTGAGGCCGTCAAAGGGGCCGGAAGGGAATTGAAAATTCTTCCTCCGCTTTTCATTTATCATACGAGGGGTGGGGCCTACAGCGAAGAGGTGGTGAGGGCCTTCCAGTTAGCGGAGGCGGGCTAAATTTTTGCGGGCCAGGGTAAGGCGGAGCTTTAAAAAGGCCTTTTTTAACTCTTCATCTTCTAAAATGGCCAGTTCTTTTTCGAACCTTTTTTTTAATCTTTCAGGCAAAGGGGGAAGGCCTCGCCGCAAGGAAGCCTTCCGGGAAGCGCCTTTTTTCAGAACAAAACGGATCCTTTCAAAAAGAGAAGGGTCTCCGGCTTCCTGGTTAAGGAGGGCAAGGATCTTTCTTTCTTCAAAGCGCAGACGCTGAAGCCAGATATGATCCCTTACCTCAAGTGTTAATACCCCCCTGGCAAACCCGAGAGGCCTGGCAGCCCGGGCAATCCCTTCACCTACTATCTCCGGCCATCTTTCGAGGATCTTTCCCGCTTTGAGGGCCTTTTTCCAGGCCGGGACCTGCCAGGCCTTCTCCAAAATAAAAGAGATTTTTTCCATCAGGAAACTTCTTTCTTCACCTCTTCCAGTTTGCTTTCAATGAGGGACCGGATTTCTTCAAGCTTTTTTTCGTCTCGGGCCTCAAAACGGAGGACCAAAACGGGCTGGGTATTTGAGGCGCGCACAAGCCCCCAGCCGTCTTCAAAAACCACCCTGGCGCCGTCAATGTCTATTACCCGGTAGCCCTCTTCTTTTAATTTCTGGGTGAGGCGCCTTACGATCTCAAACTTTTTCTCATCAGGGCATTCCACCCGGATCTCAGGGGTGGAAACCATTTTGGGAAGATCCTTTAACATTTCAGAAAGCGGAATTTCTGAAGCCGCCACGATTTCAGCAAGTCTTAAGGAGGCGTAAACCGCGTCGTCGAAACCAAAGTAGCGATCCGCAAAGAAAATATGCCCGCTCATCTCCCCTGCCAGGAGGGCCTTTTCTTCTTTCATCTTGTTTTTGATGAGGGAATGACCGGTCTTCCACATGACAGGGCGCCCACCCAAACGCGCGATTTCATCATACATTACCTGAGAACATTTTACCTCCCCGATAATGGTGGCCCCGGGGTGTTTCTTGAGAATATCCCGGGCAAAGAGGATCAGGAGCTGATCTCCCCAGAGGATTTGTCCTTTGTCATCAACCACCCCGATACGATCCCCATCTCCATCATAGCCCACGCCAAAATCCGCCCCGCTCTCCAAGACCTTGGCTCGCAAATCTTTGATATTTTTCTCCACCACCGGGTCCGGAAAATGGTTGGGAAAGGTTCCATCCACCTCACAGTAAAGAGAGATTACCTCGCAGCCCTGGTCCTTGAAGGCCTCAGGAGCTGTTAGGGCCGTGACCCCATTTCCACAATCAAGCACGACCTTAAGGGGGCGTGAAATCTTGATATTTTCCTTGAGGAATTTTTTGTATTCTGGCAAAATATCGTAGGTTTCTATCTTTCCTTCTCCGAATTCGAAATCTTCTTTTTCGATCAATTCTCTCATCTCCTGGATTTTGGGCCCGTAGATGGTTTCCTTGCCAACACAGATTTTAAAACCGTTAAACTCCGGGGGATTGTGGGAGCCTGTAACCTGGATACCACCGTCCAGGTCCTCCAGTTTGAAGAGGGAAAAATACATTACCGGTGTGGGGGTGACACCGATATTGATCACATTGATCCCTGTGGAAAGGATGCCCCTTATGAGGGCTTCCTGAAGCACTGGCCCTGAAAGACGCCCGTCTCTTCCGGAAACGACTCGTTTTCCGCCTTTTCTTTTGATGATGGTTCCGTAGGCCTTCCCGATGGCTTCGGCTACTTCTTCGGTAAGGTCCTCACCCATCCGGCCGCGGATGTCGTACTCCCGAAACATGAGGGGATTTACCTTCATCGGTCCCTCCTTCAAGTATCTTTTTTCTCAGGCTAGCAATCTTCTGGGAAAAAGTTAAGCAATTTCGCCGGGAAGGGTATATTTACAGAAAACTTTTTGAAGCGGCCTGAAAGTGTTTTTTAAAC
>JALSPN010000056.1 GCA_026985945.1 Thermodesulfobacteriales bacterium | reverse complement strand
TATGCCCATCTACTTTATTGCTTCGGCGATGATGAGCGGCGGCGCGGCAATCATCTTCTTCACCTGGCTGGCCTACAAGGTAAACGGCTGGGAACTTGACGCCAAAATGGAAAAGGCCCTTCAGGTTACAGGGAAAATTTATGCTCTCCTGATTGCGGTGGTAATGTTTTTCACTACCTGGAAGGTTATCTCCGGTCTTGCCGGTCATCCTCCTGGAAAATACGAGGCCATGATGGCCCTTTTGACCGGCCCCTACGCCTTCAACTTCTGGTTCTTTGAAATTGGTCTCGGTTTGATCCTGCCCTTCATCGTGATCCTGGCGGTCAAGGCGCGAAACATCCCTGCCATGGCCATCGTCTCCGGTCTTGCTCTCCTGGCTATCTTCGTGATGCGCTATGATCTCGTGGTGGTCGGACAGGTCGTTCCTCACTATCACGGACTTGGAATCGTAGATATGCCTCACTACTACTCCTACACTCCTTCCCTTTACGAGTGGCTGGTGGTACTCGGCGGGTTTGGTCTCTGCGGAATGCTCTTTTTCATCGGGGAGCGCCTCTTCCGCGGTCACTTAGATGAGCACTAAGTCTGAAATTAAGCCTGCGGCCCCCTTTACAGGGGGCGCAGGTTTTACTCCTTCAAAGCCTTAAGAATTTCTCGCCTGACTTCATTTATCCCCCACCCTTCCTTACAGGAAGTGAGAAAAAGACTTTCCTTCGAGAGAGTCAGGCCTTCCTGCCAGGTCTTCAGGGCCTGAAGCCAGGCGGTCTTTTTCAGGCGATCGATCTTATTGAGAACCACTATAAAGCGCCGCCCCAAAGAGGTTACATACTCCAGCAGGGCTCTATCCAGCTCGTCTGGCTTTCGCCTGACATCAAAAATGAGGACCAGGAGTTTGATGGGACGGGGGGCAGAAAGATAGGATTCTACCAGGACCTTCCATTGCTGCCTTATCCGGAGAGGAACCCTGGCAAAGCCATATCCGGGGAGATCCACCACCAAAAAGCGATGATCCACCCGGAAAAAATTTATGGCCCGGGTAAAGCCCGGGGTGGAAGAGACCCGGGCCAGCCGTCTCTTTCTCAAAAAGGCGTTGATGAGAGAAGACTTGCCTACATTTGAACGCCCAAGAAAGGCCACCTCCGGAAGAGAAGGCACGGGGAAATCCCGGGGAGAAAAGGCCCCTTTCTGAAATTTCACTTCCTTAAAATGTTCCTTCATCATCCCCCAGGAGAAAAAAACCGGTTAAAATTAAGTTAAACTCCTTCTGAGGTGATTTCTATGGAGACCTATGTGATCGAGGGTGTAACCCTTCACCTTGCCCATCCCGATGAGCTTAACCTGGTATGCGTGGGGCAGGAAGATGTAATCAAACAGATTTTGGCTGCCTGGATAGTAATAGACGAAAAAGATCTTCCCCTCAATCCGCGTCTGGTGGGAAAACCCGGAGTGGGTAAAACCACTCTCGCCTATGCCGCTGCCAAAAGACTGGGAAAAGAAGTCTATATCTTTCAGGCCACGGTGGATACCCGCCCTGAGGACCTTCTCATCACACCGGTCATCTCTGATGAAGGGCGCATCAAATATATGGCGAGCCCCATCGTAACCGCCATGATTCGGGGTGGGGTAGCCATCATCGACGAAGCCAATCGTATGAGTGAGAAAAGCTGGGCCTCGCTGGCCCCGCTTCTGGACTCTCGCCGATATGTAGAGTCCATCGTAGCCGGCATCAAGATTAAGGCCCATTCGGATTTTCGCATCTGTGTAACCATGAACGACGACGCCTCTACCTTTGAAGTGCCGGAATATATTCACTCCCGGTTGCAGCCCCAAATTTATGTGGATTTTCCAGAGGCCGAAGAAGAATACGAGATTCTTAAGGCCAACCTCCCCTTTGCGGACGAGGAAATCCTGCACTACGTAGTATCTTTTCTTCAACTGGCCCACCAGGCCGGGGAGGACTTTTCGGTGCGAGACGGGGTAAACATTGCCCGCTACGCCCTTAAAAGGCTTGCGGGAACAGACGTAGAAAAGCCAAAGAAAGAAGTCCTCAAAGAGGCCATTTCCCAGATTCTGGGGCGTTCGGCCCTCATCTTCTGGCCGGATAAAGAAGAAAGGCCCCGCTTAAGACCCGTATAGATCAATGCCTTCAAGGGCCCACGATTGGCTAAAACAGGCCTTGCGAGATTTAGAACAGGCCCAGGATTCCGCAAAGGCCGGCAGACACGAATGGGCCTGTTTTGCAGCCCAACAGGCAGCCGAAAAAGCTGTCAAGGCCTTACATTTACATCATGGCCAGGAAGCCTGGGGGCATGTGATTGCAAAGCTTTTGGCCGAGCTCCCGGAAACAATAAAAGTGCCAGAAGAGCTAATTTATAAAGCCATGGTGTTGGACAATTTTTATATTCCCACGCGATATCCTAACGGACATCCGGAGGGAGCCCCTTTTGAACATTTCGGGCCTCTTCAAAGTGAACAGGCTATAAATTATGCCCGTGAAATCATTGAATTCGTCTGTAATAAAATGGCCTTCTAGAGAAGAAATTATGAGGGTTCTCTCAGAGTGGGGGCAAAAAATTATGAAAGATCCCCTGGTCTTGCGGATTGGAATTTTTGGCTCCTATGCTTCCCAGAAAGAAGGGGTGGGAAGTGACCTTGATGTGGTTATCCTTGTGAAAAGGAGCAACGAGTCTTTTGAAAGAAGGGGTATCCGTTTCTATCCGCTGGATTTTCCGGTTCCCGTAGATCTTCTCGTCTATACGGAAGAAGAATGGAAAAAACTCGAGAAAGAAGGCCGAAGGATAACGAAAGAGGTAAGATGGCTGCCACGTTAAATCTTCCCCAAACCAGGCTTTCAGGGGCTGAGATTATCTTTTTGCCCGTCTTACACGGGCGGCTGGAATTTGCCGCCGCCGTGAGGGAAAGGCTTCTGATCCTCAAACCTCAGGCCGTGGCCGTGGAGTATCCCCAAACCCTCAAAGAAAAGATTCTACGGGCGGTTTCAAGGCTGCCTTATCTTTCGGTGGTCACCTACCAGGAAAAAGACGGCACGGAAGTTTATCTCCTGGTGGAGCCGGCTGACCCCCTCGTAGAGGCCATCCGAACGGCCCTTGAACTGGGGGCCGACCTTCAGTTTGTGGATTTAGATGTAGAGGGATACCAGGGCGCCAGGGAGGTCTTTCCGGATTCTTACGCTTTAAAGCGCATCGGTTATGAAACTTACATAAACGAGGCCCTTAAAGTTGATTTTCCTAAGGATCCCCTGGATGAATATCGTGAACGGGCTATGGCCTACCACCTCAAAGAACTCTCTGCCCGTTATCAAAAAATAGCCTTTGTGGGAGGCCTGACCCACATAAATTCTCTCCAGAAATATCTCCACCAATCTCTGGCGCATCCTCTGGGGAAAAGGCGGCGAGAGGGGGTGCAGGTCTTTCATCTGGACGAAATTTCGAGCAGAGAGGTCCTTTCGGAAATCGGATATCTTCAGGGAGAATATGAAAAGAGAAGAAAAGAAAGCCCTTTTCTTGATCGTCTCGAAATCTTTGACCGGCTTCTTCAGGAAACCATCAGGCAGTATGAAGAAAAAAACCGCGAAGAGATCACCCCTCGCCAGTTACATGTCTTGAAACAATTTGTTCGCAACTACGCCCTGCTGGAGGGGAGGCTGGCTCCTGACTTCTACCAGCTCCTCATAGCGGCCAAGGGTTCCATAAATGACGAATTCGCCTGGGAACTCTGGGAGAGGGGAACCCGTTATCCCTTTCAGACTCAGAGCCCTGATCTCGTCCCTCTTAAGATCTCCCTTGAAGATCTGTTAAAGCCTCACAAACGGATCAAGTTCTTCCGCAAGGCCAGGCCTTTACGCCGCAGAAAGCTCCTGCCGGTCAGAAAAAAGCCCCTGGAAAGGAGACCGGGAGAATGGAAAGAGGCCTGGCGAGGAATAAATATCTGCTCATTTCCCCCTGAAGATCTGGTAGTAGAAGGTTTTGGCCGCCAGGTAATGAAAAAGGCCTTACAGGTGCTTGCAGAAGACCTAAAACGGGTGGAGCCCTTTTCTTCTTCTCTCAAAGACGGCATAGATCTCAAAGAAACCATCCGACACTGGTATGAAGGGCGCATTTATGTCCGCGAAGAAAGACCTGTCTCAGGGAAGGTGGGTTCGGTGGTGGTCATCTTCGACGAAGACGATTCCCCGGACGGACGGGAAAAATACCCCTGGAAACTTACCTGGCACGGAGAGCATGACCAGGAATCAGACATGGCCTTTTATGCCACCCGTGCCGGAGAAGTGGTAATAGGGCCCGGAATTTCGCGATGTCATTACGGGGGCTTTATGCTCACTTACCCCCCCATGAGGGTCTATGACATCTGGGAGGATCCTCTTTTTGA
>JALSPN010000055.1 GCA_026985945.1 Thermodesulfobacteriales bacterium | reverse complement strand
ATGAACGAGCTGTCAAAGAGTCTTTGCACGAGCTCGGCCATGCTATCGGGCTTGATCATTGTGAAGCTCCCTGTGTGATGCATTATTCCAATAGCGTGGTAGAGGTGGATGCCAAGCCCGCCAGGTTTTGTCCGGAATGCTGGCGAAGATTAAATCTCCTTCTGGGGCGAAAGGTCTGATGGAAAAGAGGGTTATTTTAGGCACCGCAGGTCATATCGATCACGGTAAAACCACCCTTGTTAAGGCCCTTACCGGTATTGATACGGATCGTTTGAAAGAGGAAAAAGAGCGGGGGATAACCATTGAGCTTGGTTTTGCCCACCTCACCCTTCCGAGCGGGGTTCGTCTGGGGATCGTGGATGTCCCGGGCCATGAAAGGTTTGTCAAAAACATGGTGGCCGGGGCAAGCGGGGTGGATCTGGTGGCCCTGGTGGTGGCGGCGGATGAGGGAGTGATGCCCCAGACGAGGGAACATTTAGAAATTTGTGAGCTCTTGGGGGTCAAAGCAGGGGTGGTGGTAATCACCAAAAAAGATCTGGTGGATGAGGAATGGCTGGAGTTGATAAAAGAAGACATCGCCGGGGCCCTTAAAGGAACCTTTCTGGAAAAGGCTCCCATGGTGGCAGTCTCTGCCGTTACCGGAGAGGGCCTTGAGGAATTGATCCAGGTCCTTGACAGATTGGTCCAGGAAGTCCCGGACAGACCCGCCCGGGGGCCATTTCGGCTGCCTATAGATCGGGTCTTTGTCATCAAGGGCTTTGGAACCGTTGTTACGGGGACTGCCATTTCTGGGAAGGTAAAAATAGGGGAGGAGGTTCTCGTCTATCCTGAGGAGTTACCCACCCGTATTCGAAGGATTCAGGTCCACGGTGAAGACCGGGATTTTGGAGAAGCGGGTCAGAGAACGGCCCTGAATCTTCAAGGGGTAGAAAAGGAGGCCCTTAAAAGGGGTGATGTGGTGGCTCATCCTGGAGCCTTACGCCCCAGTCTCATCCTTGATATTCATCTTCGCTATCTTTCAAGCGCTCCCAAACCCCTTCTCCACAATACCAGAGTCCGTTTCCACATCGGGACAAGCGAGATTCTGGGGCGGATCTTTCTCTTCGGGAAAGACCGGGTTGAGCCTGGAGAGGAGGCCCTGGCCCAGATTCGCCTGGAAGAGCCGGTGGTGTGCTGGCGAGGAGATCATTTCGTTATTCGGAGTTATTCTCCCATGGTTACTATCGGGGGAGGAAGGGTTCTTAACCCGGTGGCCCGGAGACGCAAACGTTCTCAGCCACGGCAAATTGAAGAACTCAAACTTCTGCAAGACGGCAGCCTAGAAGAGATTATTCTTTATCATCTTCGGCAGGCCGAAGAAATGGGGCTGCCCTTTCAAGAGATTGCCCTCAGGGTTTCTGTTTTTGGCGAAGATCTGGAAGCCATCCTCAAAAAACTCAAAGAACACGGAAAAATAAAGGAAATTCGAGGAGAAGGAAAACGCCTCTTCCTGGAACGGAAGATATATGAAAATCTAAAAGAGGAAATCCTTTCCCGTCTTGAAAAATATCACCAGAAGTTTCCTTTAAAACCGGGCCTCAGCAAGGAAGACCTGCGCCAGCGTCTGCCATCGGGTCTGGAAGCCCGGGTTTACGAAACCATGCTGGAAGAACTTGTCCAGAAGGGGAAGGTGGTTCAGGAAAAGGAGATCCTTCGTCTTTCTTCCCACCGGATCGTGCTGGCCGAAGAGCAGGAGGCCCTTAAACAAAAGATTGAAAAGGCCTTTTTACAAGCCGGTTTTCAACCTCCGGACAAAGACGAAATCCTTTCCCGTTTTCGTGACCAGGCCCCTTTAAATTTAGAGATCTTCAACCTGCTTCTGCAGGAGGGAAAACTGGTCAAACTTCGAGACGAACTCGTTTTTCATCGCGAAGTGCTGGAGAAGGCCCGCCAGAAAGTGATTTCTTTTCTCGAAAAGAACAAGGAGATGACCGTGGGGGACTTCCGCAAGCTGGTGGGGGGTGCCAGCCGTAAATATCTGATTCCGCTTCTGGAGTATCTGGATCAACAGAAAGTTACTATTCGGGTGGGAGACAAGCGCATCCTTCGGAAAGGAAAAAAAATTGGAGCCGGCGAGGGGACTTGAACCCCTGACCTGCGGATTACGAATCCGCTGCTCTACCAGCTGAGCTACGCCGGCTATATTGTATTATTTTTTACCACGTTCTTTTGAAGACGCAATAAACTTTAAAACTTCCTCAAACTTTAAAACTTCCTCTAAAAAATTACTGGCTTTAAAATTTTTGAGGATTAAAATCATTCAAAACACCGGAAAGAAAAATTTTTGCTACTTTAAGCGAACTTGAGGAGGAGAAAGATGAAGAGTTTATTTCTGGCACTTCTATTTTCCTGTCTATTTTTTACACCCGTCTGGGCCGGGAAGGTTATCATCCCTTTTGATACAGAAAAAGAACTGCAGGTCTTCTTTCCGGCTCAAACTAAAAACTGTGGCACCCTTTCCAGGTGGCTCCTGCTCTCAGACCCCACGGCCCCTTCTGGCGGAAAGGCCCTGGGGGTGATTCCTGATCCTCGAACCAATTATGGCTCCTGTTTTAATGTGTTTTTACATCGCAATCTCAAGGCCAAAGATCTGAAACTTTCTGTCTGGGTAAAAGCGATCAAAGGAAGAGAGGATCAGGGGGGAGGCCCTATCTGGCGTGCAAAAGATGCCAATAATTATTACGTAGTTCGCTGGAATCCTCTTGAAGATAATTTTCGTCTCTACTACGTCAAAAATGGCAGGAGGAAAATGTTGGCTTCTTCAAGGGTGAAGGCTGATCCCCACCGCTGGCATAAAATAGAAGTGGAGCATCAGAAAGATCTTATTAAATGCTATTTTGATGGTCGTCTTCTCCTTCAAAAGAAGGACCAAACTTTTATGAAAGCCGGGACCATTGGCCTCTGGTCTAAAGCCGACGCCCAAACGGCCTTTGATAAACTGGAAATTTCTCTTCCCTAGGGGGTCCGTGGTGTTCAAAAAACTTGTTCTCTTTCTTCTCGTGTTACCCTTTTTCCTGGTCACCTGCGGCAGGAAGGTCTCGCAGGAAGAGGTAGTCGTTTATACTTCTACAGATCAGGCCTTTTCTGAGCCGGTTCTTAAGGAATTTGAAAAACAGACCGGTATAAAAGTCCACATGGTCTTTGATACCGAAGAGACCAAATCTACCGGCCTTATGAATCGCCTTCTGGCCGAAAAGGCCCATCCTCGTTGTGATGTCTTCTGGTCTAATGATCCCCTGAGGGTGGAGATCCTCAAACAAAAAGGGGTTCTCGCTCCCTACTTCTCCCCTGAAGCAGGGCATATTCCTTCCCGTTTCAAAGACCCTGAAGGCTACTGGACGGGCTTTTCCGGAAGGATAAGAGTCTTTCTGGTAAACAAAAACCTCCTCAAAAAGGAAGAATATCCGCAGAGTTTAAGGGATATGCTGGATCCCAGATACAGAGGGGAGTTTGCCCTGGCCAACCCCCTTTTCGGGACCACCTCATTCCATATAGCGGCCCTTTTTGTGGCCTGGGGAGATGAAAAGGCGCGCAGCTTTCTGGAACAGCTCAAAGAAAACGGCTTACGGTTGGCCTCCTCTAACGGAGAGGTGGCCCGCTGGGTGGCCCTTGGAAAGGTCAAGTTCGGTCTGGTGGACAACGATGACGCCTTTGCCATGATGGAGGAGGGGGCACCGGTGGAAATGGTTATTCCGGATCAGCAAGGCCAGGGGACCCTCTTCATGCCCAATGCTGTCGCCCTGATCAAAGGGGCACCACACCCCGGGGCCGCTCAAAAGCTGATTGATTTTCTCCTCTCTCCCACGGCGGAGAGGATGCTGGCAGAGGCCACCTGTCGTCAGATCCCATTAAACCCTCAGGTTCCACCCCCTCAGGAACTTCCACCTCTTGAAAAAATCCGTCTTATGCAGGTGGACTACGCCCAAGTAGCCCGAAAGATGGAAGAAATTTTACCTTACCTGCGCTCCTGGGCCCTCAAGAAGTGACGAAAATAGCTCTGCGAGCATACCTGGCTCTCATCTTTTTCCCACCTCTTTTAGCCCTTCTGGCGGCTTTTGGGGCCCACCTTTTTTCTGCAAAAGGCCTTGATTTTTTCTTTGTAAAATCACTTTTAAACACCCTCTTTCTGGCCTTTGCTTCTTCTTTCCTGTGTTTGCTCATTTCTTTTCCCCTAGCCCTGCTTCTGGCAAAAGTTCCCCTTCCCGGGGCAAAACTTGGGGCCGTCATCCTGACGGCCCCGCTTCTTTTTCTCCCCTATCAGACGGCTCTGGCCTGGTCTTTTATTCTGCCCGAGCCCCTTCTCGGGCTCCTGTTTTCTCCAGTGGGGGTGGTTTTTGTCTTCACTCTTTCCTTCTTCCCCTTACTTTTTT
>JALSPN010000054.1 GCA_026985945.1 Thermodesulfobacteriales bacterium | reverse complement strand
AATATAAAGTGGTTACTGGTTACGATTATAGTGCTTGTAAAGCAGGTATATCCGAAGGTTCTTGGTATTTTTTGAAAATAAAATGGGGGAAAGTCAGCCCAAAGGGGGAGGGAACTAAATCCCCCTCCCTTCTAGGGAGGGGGGCAAGGGGGAGGGTGATGGCAGGAATCACACTTTCTTTTTTTGCCAGAATAATGCTAAAAATTTTTAAAGAACTTGGGTCAAGGGGGGAGAAGATGGATAAAAAGCGGGGGATATTCGGAACAATAGTAGCTTTAATGCTTCTTTTCAGTGTGTGTGGGTATTGTCAGGAAAACGTAGAACTTTCTACCATGCTTACCAAAGTCAAACCTGCAGTGGTGCTCATTGTAGTACAGGTAAACGGAGAAGTCGTGCTCTCCACCCCTGAAGGGCCCCAAAATCTTCCGGTAGAAGGCATAACTTCTACGGGTTCTGGCTTTCTTATTAACCCTCGGGGCTACCTCGTAACCAATGGGCACGTAGTACAGCTTTATCACGAAAACAATGAAGAACAGCTCCAAGACTTTTTCCTCCGGAAGGCCCTTCTTGAGAATTTCTTGGGAACCAAGGCCAAAGAAATGTCAGAGGCGCAGATTGCCCGCAAGTTAGATCTGCTGGTGCGTAAATACCGTCCGAAATCTCAGGTGACAATAAAGAAAGACCTAAAAGTCGTTCTGTCCAATCGGAAAGTTTACCCGGCAGAGGTAAAGGCTTACAGTCCTCCTATCCAGCCTGCTCCTGGTAAAATGGCTGTTCCCGGCTATCATTACAAGGCCGAAGCAGGCAAAGATATTTCTATCCTCAAAATAGAAGACAAAGATCTTCCCATCGTAATTTTAGGAGATTCCGATTACGTGCAGCTCGGTGAGCCCGTTTATATTGTAGGGTATCCCGGGGCAGTGATTCAGCATCCTTTTCTCGGTTTCCAGATTGAACCCACGGTAACCACAGGCACTATTTCGGGTGTGAAGGTGGACGTAAAAGGAATGCCGGTAATCCAAACAGACGCCCCTATTACCTGGGGAAACAGCGGTGGCCCGGCTTTTAACCATCGTGGGGAGGTTATAGGGGTGGCTACCTTTACGAGCATAGTCCGGGGACAAGCCATCCAGGGTTTTAACTTCTTGGTCCCCATTAACACGGTGAAAGAATTTATCCGTGCCTCTGGGGTCCCCATGGGTGAGGAAAGCCTTTTCAACCGGCTTTGGGAGGAAGCCCTGGAGCTTTATGCCCGTGGCGATTTCAAGGCAGCCCTGGCCAAGCTTGATGAGGTTAACCGTCTCCATCCCAATTTTCCAGACGTACTCAAACTCCAAAAAGAGATTTTGCGTTATTTACACCGCCAAAACCAAGCTCCTAGTAAGGGTGGTATGAAGGCCATTTACGGGGTGTTGGGAGTTATTGTTTTAATCCTGGTAGTAATAGGAGGGGTCATCTTTTGGCAAAAACGAGCTCCCAAAGAAGAGGTTACACCACTTTCTCAAGCCACTCAGGTGGTTTCGGCAGAAATTTACGGGGTCCTAATGGGAGAGGAAGGCCCTCTTGCCGGGAAAGTCTTTAAAATAGGCCCCAAAGGTCTTAAGATTGGGCGAGATCCTGCCAAAAACGATATCGTGGTCCCGGACGAACGCGTCTCGCGAGAGCACGCCTGGATAGGCCCCGAAGAAGAAGGAGTAGTAGTCAAAGATTTAGGTTCCAGCAATGGCACTTTTGTGAACGATACTTCTCGTCGTATTACCAAACAGGCCCTCAAAGAGGGAGATATTATAATTTTGGGCAAGGGACGCTTTGCCTCTTTTAAATTTAAACAGGCCTGAAGATGAATCTTAGAGGCCAAAAGATAGGCCCTTACGAAATTCTTGAAGAAATCGGCCGGGGAGGAATGGGCGTCGTATTCAAGGCCCGGCATGAAAAGCTGGGCCGCCTGGTGGCCCTAAAGATGCTTGCGCCCCACCTCGCCGGCAATCCTAAAATGCGAGCCCGGTTTCTTCGAGAAGCAAAGCTTCAAGCCGATCTCATCCACCCTAACGTGGTCAATATTTTTGACTACCTAGAGGAGGGCGAAAATGCCTTTCTCGTGATGGAATATGTAGCCGGCCAGACCCTTGAAGAAATGCTTCTTAAAAAGGGGCATTTTTCAGTAGAAGAAACCCTTCACGTAGCCGAAGGGGTTTTAGAAGCCCTCTCTTTCATGCACCGTAAGGGTGTTATTCACCGCGACATTAAGCCTAGTAACATCATGGTTACGGATACCGGGCTTATCAAAGTTACGGATTTTGGCATCGCCCGCTTGGCTGAAGATGAGGCTCCTATCACGCAAGTAGGAGGAAAGGTGGGCACCCTTTTTTACATGGCCCCTGAACTTCTCAAGGAAGGGAAACTTAGCCCGGCTGCTGATCTTTACAGCCTAGGTGTGACCCTTTTTCAACTCCTTACCGGAAGGGTCCCCTTCACCGGTAAGACGGAGTACGAAATTATAGAGGCCCATCTTAAAAAACCACCGCCTGAAATTGAGAAACTAAACCCGGCTGTTCCCAAAGAACTGGCATCTCTCATTAAAAAGGCTCTAGCCAAGCGCCCGGAAGAGAGATTTAAATCTGCCGAGGAGTTCCTGGTAGCGATAAAAGCGCTTAAAGGGGCCCAACCGCAAAGTTCAAGGGTGTCTCCAAAATCTCCCAGAGTTAGTTTACCCTTTTCTTTTCAACGCCGATATTATTGGCTTCTTTTAGCAGCTTTAGCCCTTATTCTACTCGTCTTTCTGTGGCTACATTTTCACAAACCCCGCAAAGGGATTATCATTCCAGCACAGGTAACATTACCCTCTGGCGGGGTAGGGGGCGGAAGAGTATTAGCCCCAAGTGTTCTTACCGGGGAGAGAGAAAACTTATTGCCCCCACCAAAGCCTTTTGAAAAAAAGGTTAAACCTCGGCCAAAACCTATTTCTCACAAGGGCCCAAGGAAGCAAGTGGTAAAACCTTTCCCTGAGGGAAAAATTGAAAAAAGTTCTCCTCAAAGGGGTGAAGGAGGATGGATTATAAGAAAGTAGGTCTCTTTCTCTTTTTGGTTTTTCTGGTTTCCTGTGCCCCTGTTTATTGGGAACTCAAGAAGAGTTTACGCGAGCCCGGAGAGAAATTGCTCGCCCACCCCGATAAAGTTTGGCAGGAGTATGCCTGTGCCCAACAGAAGCTGCCTTTTATTAAAATTATTAAATATGAAATCTTGCCCCCGAAGCTCTATCCTGGTGAAGAGCTTAACCAACATTTTGAATATGTTTTCTGCCCAGCTAAACCTGCCCAAGTACTTTCTGGCACCCTTTACCGCCGAATCTATTTTAAGGGCCACATAATTTTTGAAGACAAGACTCCAGAATTCGAACTCAAACCGGGCAAGTGGGCGGTAGATGCCTTCATCCGGGTCCCTCCTGAGGCCAAGCCAGGAGTATATTTTCTAGAAGTATTCTTCAAGGCTTCAAAATTTACTTTTAAAAAAGGGCAAAACTTTGTGGTTAAAGCCAAGAAGTAAAGGAGGCTTTACAAATGATATGTCCTAATTGTGGGGTTCTTTTGCCAGACGATATTGAAGTCTGTGGCAAGTGTGGTTTCCGCTTTTCTGAGGCCCAAGAATTTGGCAAGACGATGGTAGAAGGAGAAATAACCGGTAGTTCCTCTCTTGAGAAAACGATCGTAGTCGAGGAAAAGGAAGAGCTTAAGCAAACGGTACTCTTTTTGACTTCAGAAGATAAGCCGCCTTTTGGCTGGTTAGTTATTATAGAAGGTCCTGAACAATGGCGCGAAATCCGTTTGCCAGATGAAGAAGGTCAATATCTGATAGGAAGAGACGAGACCTGCGCCATAAAACTAGCTGATCCTGCGGTAGAGAGATTTCATGCTAGTCTGCGTCTCAAAGGAGGCCGCCTTTTTATCACCGACCTTGACACCGACGGCCGCACCCTCTTAAACGACGAACCGGTGATAAGAGAAGAGATTCCAGACGGGGCGGTAATTCAAGTCGGCAAGACCAAATTTAAATTCCGTAAATTCTAAATTTTTACCAAAAACTTCATACTCCCTTTTTTACCAGCTATTCACTCACTCCTTTGTTGGGCGGTCGGTGCTGCATTCTTTTCCCAAATTCCCGGTTAATCTTCCCCTCCCTTGCAGGGAGGGGCAGGGGGTGGGTGGAAGTTGGCGCAGATTGCTGAGCTTTCACCCCCTCCCCAACCCTCCCCCTACAATGGGAGGGAGATCCCCTTCGCCACTCACTAGCACACCCTTTGGGTGAAAAAGTCAAAGTGAGCATTTTTCTTGAAATATAATACCGAAGAGCTCTTCTCTAATCTGCTAACCCGAAATTATGGTTCTTTTAAGAAAGTTGCTTATTTTTTAGAAGTTAGGCTAACATTGGGTAATGCTTTGGTTTAT
>JALSPN010000053.1 GCA_026985945.1 Thermodesulfobacteriales bacterium | reverse complement strand
ATGGTCTTTTAGATAATCCTTAAGGGAACCTTTGCCCTGAAAGTCGATCACCTCCCGAAAAAAGACCGCCAAGAAAGGGCTTTCCCGCAGGAGAGAGGCGGAAAGACCGGTGTTTCCGTGATCCCCGATAAGACCGATCCCTTCCCGCCACATGCTTTGGAGAGCTTCTCTGGCGGCTTTTACAAATTCTTCAGGCTTAAGGCAGTTTCTTATGCGAAGGAGATTCTTTACCCAGGAAACAAAAGAACCACTCGGGGTAAGCCGCCACTTAAGAGCCGATAATTCCAGGTGCGTGTGGGCATTTACAAAGGCGGGAAAGATGACCACCTCTCCCAGATCCCGCCAGGGCCCCTGAAAACCCCTTTTTACCTCATGAAATTTTCCGGCTTCAACGATACGGCCTTCCGTCGTGATGATGGCCCCGTCTTCAAGGAGAGGCCCCTTTAAGGTTATTAAATAGCGGGCTCGATAAAGGGTTGGTTCCCGGGAGAGGTGAATTTCCATAAAAGATCAGGATACCAGAGAATAATCCATACGCCGTCTTCGGGGTTCATAACCCGCATCGCGAATAATTTTTTCGATTTCTTCTATGGAAAGACGGTGGCTGACTCCGGCGGCCGCAACCACATTTTCCTCAATCATGGTGCTACCAAAATCGTTGGCCCCGAATTCCAGCGCCACCTGGGCTACCTTGGGCCCCTGAGTTACCCAGGAGGCCTGAAGATTGGGAATGTTATCGAGATAGATGCGGGCGAGGGCAAGCATCTTGAGATATTCCACTGGAAGGACCTTGGGGACCCGAAGCTCCGTATTCCCGGGCTGGAAGGGCCAGGGGATAAAGGCGGTAAAGCCTCCGGTCTCGTCCTGAAGGGCCCTTATTTTTTTCAGGTGCTCCAGGCGTTCTTCTATAGTTTCAATATGGCCAAACATCATGGTGGCGGTGGTTTTAAGCCCTAAGCGGTGTGCAGTTCGCATGACCTCAAGCCATTCTTCGGCCGAGCACTTGCGGGGCGAAAGCCTCTTACGCACCCTATCCACCAGAATTTCGGCTCCCCCACCCGGAATAGAGTTAAGCCCGGCTTCAATAAGCCTTTTTAAGACCTCTTCAACACTCAGGCCCGAAATCTTTGAAAAATGGACGATTTCCGGGGGAGAAAAACCGTGAATATGGATCTCAGGGAAGTGGCGTTTGATGTTGCGAAGCATCTCTTCGTAAAAAGAGAAGGGAAGATCCGGATGAAGCCCCCCCTGAAGGAGAATTTGCACTCCTCCAAGTGAGATCGTCTCTTCTATTTTGCGGAGGAGTTCTTCTTCTGAGAGCAGAAAGCCTTTCTCATCGCCGGGTTCCCGATAGTAAGCGCAGAACTTACACCCCGAAAGGCAGATATTGGTATAGTTTATGTTACGGTCAACAATGTAGGTAACGATCCTTTCAGGGTGAAACCGGAAGCGGACTTCCCGCGCCAGAAAGCCCAGATCGTAAACAGAGGCCTCCTTCCAGAGTCTTAGGGCCTCGTGAGAGCCAATCCTTTGACCATCCCGGATTTTATCAATAATTGCGCTCAGCACGAATTCATGGGTATCAGCCCTTTAAATGATCGTCAACTTAGATATGTTAAAATACCCTCTGGAGGCTCAAATGGAAGGTTGCCCAAAAGAAACCCTGCTGAAGGCCTTTTTTAAAATCACCGAGGCGATTTTGGAGCTTGATGCCAAGGGGAACATTAAGGCCTGGCATCATGTCAAGAAGAGGGCCTTTCCTCCTTTAAGGGAGTCAGATCAGAAAGAAATTGGAGCGATTTTTCCTTCAGAATGGGAAAAACAAATCAAATTTTTCCTTTCGAAGAGCTTTACCTCCCAGAAGGTGCAGAGGTTTAGCCTTGTAGGGCCCTCGGAAGATCAAGCCTTTGAGATTACTCTGGTGCCAGGTAAAAACTCCTGCCTGCTGCTTTTGCGAGATATTTCAGAATTCAGTTCCGCCGAGAAGGAGCTGCGGGCCAGCAAAAACTTTCTGGAAAACATTTTTAACGCCTTAAGAGACGGTATAAGTATCCTTGATCGGGAGTTTAACATTGTCAAAGTAAATTACTGGATGCGCCAGCGCTATGAACATGTTTTGCCTCTGGAGGGTAAGAAGTGCTACCAGGTCTATCAGCAGAGAGATTTCGTATGTCCCTGGTGCCCTTCGGCGAAGACGCTGACCACCGGTTTGCCTGCCGAAGAAATAGTCCCCTATGTAACCGAGAAGGGGCTCACAGGCTGGATAGAACTTTCGACTTTTCCCCTGCGAAATGAAAAGGGAGAGCTTATAGGTGTTATCGAGCATTGCAAAGATGTTACCCAGCGCATCCAGGTTGAAAAAGAAAGAAAACTCCTGGCTCAGGCGGTAGAGCACGCCACCGAAGCTATCATCATTACCGATCGGCGTGGGCGGATCATTTACCTTAACCCGGCTTTTGAACGCATAACCGGTTATCAAAGCCGAGAAGTTCTTAATCAGACTCCAAATTTTCTAAGAGACGGAGACAAGGCCTCTTATCGGGAGATCTGGAGCACCCTGTCCCGAGGAAAGCCCTGGCAGGGAAAGGTAGAAGTTCGCCATCAAAAAGGTCATAAAATACATGTAGAGCTTTCTATTGCACCGGTCCGTAATGAAGAGGGGAAGATTTCAAATTACGTGGCGGTCTTACACGACATTACCGAAAGAGTTGAGCTGGAGACTCAGCTGCGGAGGTCCCAGAAGCTTGAGGCTGTAGGGCGTTTGGCAGGAGGCATCGCGCACGACTTTAACAACATCCTTACCGCCGTTATAGGTTATACGGAACTTTTGCTCAAAAGGGTAAAAGACGACCCTGCCGAGCGCTACGCCAAAAACATTCTTTCTTCACTTCAAAGGGCGGCGGCCCTCACTCAAAAGCTTTTGACCTTTTCCAAACACCGGCCCCAGAAGCAAAAACTCTTTGATTTGCAAGAAGTTTTAAAGGAACTTTATCCCATGATGCGGCGGCTTATCGAAGAAAGAATTCGGCTGGATCTCCTCCTGCCGGAAGAAGAACTCCCCTTACTTGCGGATCCCACCGATATTGAGCAAATTATTATCAATCTGGTACTTAATGCTTCCGAGGCCATTGCCCAGAAGGGCCACATAGTGATTTCGCTTTCTCGTGAAGCTCCGCCATTTGCCTCTTCTTCTCCCGAGGAATATGTCAAGATAAAGGTTGTCGATGACGGCAAAGGCATTCCCAAAGAGCATCTGGAGCTTATTTTTGGCCCCTTTTTCACCACGAAAGAGACCGGTTCGGGCCTGGGGCTTTTTGTGGTTTATAACACGGTGAAACACCTGAAAGGACATATTAAAGTCTCTTCAGAACCCCGGAGTGGGGCTACATTTGAGGTGTTTTTACCGCTCTCAAACGGGGTGCCAGAAAGGGAATCCGTCTCGCAGAGTGTAAAAGTCTCCGAAAGCAAATGGGAAGATCTGGTAGTGCTGGTGGTAGAAGACGAGCCCCTTGTCCGCAATTTTTTGAGAGAAGTGCTCTGCCAGAGTGGGGCCAGGGTCCTGGAGGCCCAAAATGGTGAAGAGGCCCTCTCTATCCTTGCCTCTTACCCCCAGAAAATAGATCTTCTCCTTACAGATGTGATGCTTCCCGCTTTAGACGGGCCTTCTCTGGGAAAGGAGGCTCGTAAAATCCGGCCCGAAATAAAGATTATTTTTATCTCCGGTTATCCCAAAGATAAAGAGCTTCCCCACCTGCCGGATATTTCCTTTTTGGCCAAGCCTTTTACGGCCCACGAACTATTAAAGACCATCGAAAGGGTTACGGGTTATGGCTCTTGTTGATCTCTCTCTCCCTCCACGAGAAAAGATCTTTTTTGCGGATCTCCATATCCACAGCCGCTATTCCCGGGCCACAAGTAAAGAAATGACCATCCCCACCCTGGCCCGCACGGCTCAAGCCAAGGGCATAGACCTTGTGGCCACTGGAGATTTTACCCACCCCGATTATTTTGCCGAATTAAAAGAGCTTCTTGAGCCTGCCGAAGAGGGCCTTTATGTCTTTCGGGAGCTTCCCGAAGGGCCACGTTTTATTTTGAGTGCAGAAGTCTCAAACATCTTCTCTCAGGGGGAGAAGAAAAACCGCCGGGTTCACACGGTTATCCTGGCCCCCTCTTTAGAGGTAGCTGCAGAAATCAACCAGGCCCTTTCGAAGCTGGGAAATCTTGAAGCCGATGGGCGTCCGGTTTTTGGCTTTCCGGTGAAAGAACTGGTGAAGCTCCTGCGCCACATTTCTCCCGATATCATTGTGATCCCGGCCCACGTCTGGACGCCCTGGTATTCCCTTTTCGGGGCCTTCTCCGGCTTCGACTCGATAGAAGAGTGCTTTGAAGAAGAAAGCCCCTTTATTTATGCCCTCGAAACAGGACTTTCCTCAGATCCTCCCATGAACTGGCGTCTTTC
>JALSPN010000052.1 GCA_026985945.1 Thermodesulfobacteriales bacterium | reverse complement strand
TATCAGAAAGGGTCTTGCTAACATCCGTATTATGGCTCCTCTGGTGTGCGTCTCCATGGTGACCTCTATCCTTGGTGGTATAGTGGGGCTTTGGATCACCAACGCCTTTCCCTCTGGCAAATACTATATCACCATCGCTTTGGGTGTCGTTCTCCTGATCATCTTTTTCGTGATGCTCACCTCTAAAAGGGTCGAATTCCCGGAGGTAAAGGAGCAGGATGCTCTCTCCAGGGCCCTGGCCCTTACCGGAAGCTGGTACGAACCCACTCTGGGGAAAGTTATGGAATACAAAGTGACCAAGCTTCCCATCGGGCTTATCTGTTTTGCGGCGGTGGGTTTTATCGCAGGAATGTTCGGCCTTGGTGCCGGCTGGGCTAACGTGCCAGTTCTCAACCTTATCATGGGAGCTCCCATTAAGGTAGCGGTGGCTACCAGTATGACTATCATTTCGATTAATGATGCCGCCGCGGCCTGGATTTATCTGGCCAAGGGGGCAGTCCTTCCCTTAATTGTCGTTCCCTCGGTGGTAGGGATCACGATCGGGGCCCGCATCGGGGCCAAGCTGGCGGTCAAGGCCAAGCCGGCCTTTGTCAAAATCCTGGTGATGGGGATCATGCTCCTGGCCGCAGCCTTAAATATCATTAAAGGGCTTAAAGGGCTTCACGTTATTTAAAAAATTTTACGAAGGGAGGAGAAAAAATGGCAGATAGAAATCAGGTCCAGGTCGATCCGGCAAATTTAGTTTTTGCCAAGGCTATGGAAGTGGTCACCTATATTGGTATCGCCGTGATGATCGTTTTTGGTTTGCTTTATCTTTTCGGCTTCTTTTCTGCCTTTGTGGATATGAAGTCGGCGATCGCCCACTGGCATCTGCCGGTGAACAAATTCTGGCATGAAGTGGTGGGGATTCACATCTCCGGTTACAGCTGGTTTCTCAAAAACCTTACCGCCATGGATTGTCTTTCCATGCTCGGCATCTGCATCTTGGCCCTGGCACCCCTGGCAGCAGTTATAGCGGCCTGGCCCAAGGTGGGAGCAACCCATAAGGTGCTGGTCTTGCTCTTCTTGATCCTGGTGTTGGAGTATCTTTTCGCCATCTTTAAGCCCATCATCTTGCCCGGGCTTGGAGGGGAATAAAGCTTCAAAAATACCCTTTGCAGATTAAACCCGGCCTTTGGGCCGGGTTTTTTGATTTTTTTAATAATATTACATAATGGCCTTTCTTAAAAAGAATTTAAAAATTCGGCCAGATTCCCGATAAACAACTACAGCGATTACGGAAGCGGGAAAGGAGGAACTTGATGAAGAGGTGGTTTTTGATCTTTTTGGTGGTAATAAGTTTTCTTTCCACGGCTTATGCCTCTCACGAGGCCCCGAAAGACAAAGAAACGCTTGCGAGACTTAATCTCTTTGGTCGTATCCTTAATCCTCACAAAAAAGGGGTGCCAGATGCCGAGATCAAAATCTTTGTAAACGGAGAAGAATTCCATCCCCCGGCTAAAGGGCACGAAGCTCATGGGGGAGGGTTAACCACCGAATTCGATGGGAGTTTTCAGGTAGAGCTTGACCTTCCTGAAGAAGTAATCACTAAAGGCGCCATTGAACTTGAGATCTTTAAACCCAGTTATCAGAAGACCTTTATAAAGCTAAAGCCGGAAGATTTTGCCCTCAAAGATGGCGAGTATTACGCCAAGGTAGAAATTATAGTGCCCCGGGTAAAGGGCCCCGCCTTCTGGATTGCAACGGTAGTCTTCGTGCTGGCCTATGTTCTCATCTCTTTTGAGCTCCTTCACCGGACTCTGGCGGCTATGCTCGGGGCTTCGGTGATGCTTCTCATAAGCTATACTCTGGGCACCTGGAATCCAGAGTATCACATTCTTTCTTACGAAAGCGCTATCCACTCTATCGATATGAACGTCATTTTTCTCTTAATGGGCATGATGATCATCGTGGGGATTCTCAAAAATACGGGCGTTTTTCAGTGGTGTGCTTACAAATGTTATCAGCTTGCCCGGGGAAACGTGATTATTCTGTCCATCATCCTGATGACCTTTACGGCCGTAGCTTCGGCCTTTCTGGACAATGTTACTACCATGCTTCTTTTAACCCCGGTAACAATAGAGATCGCCCTCTCGCTGGGGATAAACCCCCTCGCTCTCCTGATTCCGGAAATTCTGGCCTCAAATATTGGAGGAACTGCTACTCTTATCGGAGACCCTCCGAACATCATGATTGGTTCCTATGCGGGGCTTACTTTCATGGATTTTGTAAAAAATCTGGCCCCGGTGTGTGTTATTTCCATGCTGGTGCTTTTTGTTTATAGCAAGATTGCCTACAATCGGGAATATGGGCGGGCCAAAGTAGAAGACATTCAGGCCTTTATTGAAAAACTACGTCAGGAATATCGCATTACGGATTCCTCCCTTCTGGCCTTTGGGCTTTTAGTGATGGGGATTGTAATCCTTATGTTTCTCCTGCACGGCGTGCTTCACATGGAAGTTTCTATCGCCGCTCTTTTCGGGGCAAGTGTCCTTTTCTCCTACGGCCTGGTTACTAAAAAAGTCGATCTTATTCATCTTATTGAAAAGGACATCGAATGGCCGACCCTCCTTTTCTTTATCTTTCTTTTTATTCTGGTGGGGGCGGTGGAAGATGTGGGCCTTCTCGATATGATTGCCGACTGGGTCTTTCACCTCTCTGCCGGGAGCCTGGTAACGGCAGTTTGTCTGATCCTCTGGGTTTCAGCCATTGTGAGCGCCTTTGTGGATAATATCCCCTTTACGGCTACCATGCTTCCGATCACCGCCTACCTTACCAAGGTTATTCCTGGAGCAGAATCAGGCGTTCTCTGGTGGGCCCTGGCCCTGGGGGCCTGTTTTGGTGGCAACGGGACCATGATTGGTGCCAGTGCCAACGTGGTTACCCTGGGTATCGCCGAGGCTGCCGGCCACCGGATTACCTTCTTCGGTTTTATGAAGGTTGCTTTTCTTTACATGGTAATAAGTGTAGCAATTGCCAATGTCTGGCTCCTGATTTTCTATTAGTTTGAAACTTGAGGAGGATTTATATGAAAGATTTAAAAGAACTTCTTCCTGATATGCGTCGGGTGTTGATTCCTGTTGATAAAAGTGATGCTTCAGAACGGGCTATTAAATTTGCTGCCTGTCTTCTTGCTCCTCTATCTGAAGTAGTAACAGAAGAGATAATCCTGCTCCATGTCCTGGGCACCTCTTTTATCGAAAAAATGGCAGCCAATATCGATACTCGCGTAACAGAGCTTATCAAAAGTCCTCTTTTTAAACAGCTTACCGAGGAATATATTGCCAAAGAAATAAAACCCCTCTTCCTTGAAGCCGAGGAAGTTTTCAAGAAAGCAGGAGTAAAATGTGCGATTAAAAAAGAATATATCGAAGGGGACCCCACCAAGGAGATAACCAATTTTGCCAGTATGCACGATATTCGCACCATCATCATGGGGCGGAGGCGTCGTTCAGCCTTAAAAGAAAAGGTCCTTGGAAGCTGTAGTTATGCTGTTACCCACCGTCCCGGAAGACATTCGGATTATATTGTAGGGCAGGAAGATATAAATCACAGCATGGCTCCTAAAATTTTGGTTCCTTTTGATGGTTCAGAATCCGCTACGAACGCTTTGAGAGAGGCGTCCGGCCTGGCCCAGGCCTTTCCCGGAAAGGTAAGCATTAAAGTTCTTTATGTAATAGAATCTGCCTACTTGAGCAGTCTTTCGGAGGAAGAAAAAGAAGTCCTGAAGAAGGCCCAGGATTTCTTTTCTCAAAATGGCATTTCTGAAAGAGAGATTGAAACCGAAATTCGTTACGGAGATCCAGCGGAGGAGATTGTTAAGACCGCTGAAGAAGGCCAATTTAATATCATTATGATGGGACGAACGGGAAAATCTGGCTTGAAAGAACTGATTTTGGGAAGTGTCTCTTCTCGGGTTTTACACCTTGCCGAAAGGCAAACGGTGGCCCTAATAAGTGCTTAAAATATTGCCCTCTATTCCGAGATTAAAGAATTTATGATCTAAGACCAGTATAAATTTATGGAAAAAGACCTGGGGTTGCATTAAGAGGTTCAACCCGAGTTTGACAGTTCATGGATACATAAAAAGGCTGTATCTCTTGATAATCAATCTTTTGCGGGCATCGTCCTAAATCAGGCGTGAGTACTAGAGCTATACCTCTCGTTTCACCTAGTCTTTGAATTACTTGGATCTCGCGGAAAGTTTAAACTCGTAGGCCTGAGGAAGGTTTATCCCTAACTTCTTGAAAATCTCCTTGACCCAGGGCTCTATCTCCGTCCACCTGTAAATTGTTAATGGCCAATTAAAATGACCCGGTAGCGGTCAAGATTTTTGACCCCCCCTGATGATTAACGGCCCTTTAGGCCTTAGACTCCCGTCTAGGTTTTTACATCCCAGCGGGAGGTATTCCATTGAAGGAGTGGATCGTGATTCACAAAATCAAATCCCTTTACAATGAAGG
>JALSPN010000051.1 GCA_026985945.1 Thermodesulfobacteriales bacterium | reverse complement strand
CGGCGATGAGATAGCCCTTTTCCCGATAAAGGAGGGCCTCGTAAACCGAGGCCACAGGTTTTACCAGGAGGGCATCTTCGGCCAGAGCCGCCACAATGGTTGAAGTGGCTCGCAAAATGTCCACCAAAACGACCAGTCCTTCGGTTTCTACGGGGACAGGCAGGGGAACGACCCTAAGTTTTTTCACAGAGCACCTCTTCTAAGGCCTTTAGGAGACGAGCATTTTCCGCCTGGCCTTTGAGAGCGAAGCGGAGAAATTCGCCCTCAAGACCTTTAAAATTAGAAGCCTCTCTTACTAAGATGTGTTTTTCCGTAAGGAGTCTATGCCAGACGGCGGCTGCTTTCCGGGGTTCCAGAAGTTTCAGAAGGAAAAAGTGGACCCTGCTTGGAAAAATTTTAATCCCTGAAAGCTTGCTGAGCTTCTGCCATATTCTTTCCCTCTCAGCAGAGACAAATTCTTTTACTTTCTTGAGATTGGAGGAAGCCCTTTCAAGGAGCCAGAGTCCTGCGATTTGAGCCAGCCGGTTCACCGCCCAGGGAAGGGTGTTTTCCCAAAAAACTTTGTTAAGGGGGGCTTTTGCCACCAGGTATCCCAGCCTCAGGCCCGGGATGCGATAAATCTTGGAAAAAGAGCGCAGGACAATAAGATTGGAAGGGAATCTCCCCAGGCTGAGGAGCGAATTTTCTCCTTCGACAAAGTCCATATAGGATTCATCTACCACGAAAAAACTCTCAGGATTTTTTATAACCAGGGAAGAGAGCGCCTCCGGAGAGATTAAGACCCCGGTGGGGTTATTAGGATTGCAGATAAACACAAGATCTTGAGGCCTAAGAGACGCTTTTAACTCTTTGAGAGGGGGAGCAAAATTTTCTTCCTCCCGGGCCAGAAGATAAAGGATTTTGAGCCCGTTGATCCGGGCGGCATCGGCATAATCGCTATAAGTGGGGCCCAGGATGAGAACCCTTTTGGGCTTTAAAAGCCTGGGGATAGCAAAGATCCACTCCGTGGTGCCGGAAGAAGGAATTATTTCTTCAGGGGAAAGACCATAAAATTCTGCAAGGGAGCTCCTTAAAGAGAAGCTATCCACTTCCGGGAGATTTTCTATTTCGGCAAGGGATTCTTTAAGCCTTTCGTAAAGTCCGGCCGGAGGGGGCAGGGGAGAAACGTTGCTGCTGTGGTCCTGGATCTCCCGAGGCGGAATCCCCAGCTGCCGGGCAAGGTGGTATATCTCGCCACCGTGGCCCCGAAGCATTTACCACTTCCCTGTAAGCAGGTAGTTTTCTATCCTTTCGGTAAGATCGTAGGGGCCTGGTAAAGGGTGGCCTGAGGCATCAAGAAGGGTTTTTCCTTGAAGCCGCACTTCTCCCTCGGCAAAGGCTTTAATGGTATAGACGATGAGGGGAAGTTCCCGCTTAACCCCTTCTTTCCTGACAAGAGCAAAGAGGGGCTCCCTTTCCCCTTCTTCCTCAATGATTTTTTCAAGCCCCCGCTCTTTCTTTTTGTGTAGAAAGTCCTCCCAGAGGGGATCAAATTTTCCTCCCCGGATGGAAAAACGGCAGAAGGTTACCGCCGGCCCCCGATCAAGCTCTGGAGTTACAAGATGCATCATGACACCGGTCTCCCCGGCCTCATCTTCCAGAAGCTTCCATATTACCTCCTGCCAGGTCCCCTGAGGGCCTCCAGGAAGGGCCGGATGAAGGTTGATCATGGGAAGTCTTTCGCAAAGGTCGGCTGAGACCACCCACATGTAGCCGGCCAGGACCACCAGATCCGCAGGTTGATCCTCAAGTAGCCGATACACCGCTTCGTGATATTGTTTTCGCCAGAGCTCCCGGTCGCGCTGGCGCAACTCGGGCCTAAACTTTTTGGCGGAAAGATAAAATACCGGAAGAGAAAGTTCCCGGCACAAACTTAAGAATTTATCACTTTCGGGGCTTTCGCCCGGTTCTCGAGAGAGAAAAACATAGGCAAACCGGGCAGGGATGAATCCCTCTTTGATCCTTTCCCAGACAACTTTTAAAAGCTCTCTTGCCGCTTCGTCCCTTCCGGTAGAAAACCACCCCAGGGTAAACATCCTCTCTCCTCCTGGCTTCCATCATAAAAATCGCGCTCCATTTGGGCAAGAAATTTTTCTTGCCGATTTTTAAAAGATGAGCTAAAAGAAAAATTTAAGATAAAAAAGATCCAGTTACTCTTAACATTGAAATGAAAATCAACAGGGCGACAGACTATGGTGTGCGTCTGATGGTTTATCTGGCTGCCTGCGAGGGTAGAGTGGTTCCGCGGGCTGAAATCGCCTCTGCCATGGAGATCCCGCCCGAGTTTCTGGCCAAGATTGCCCAGCATCTGGCCAAGGCCGGGCTTCTGGAGATTCGTCAGGGAAGAGCGGGAGGATATCGTCTTAAAAGGCCTTCGCAGGAGATCACGCTTCTTGAGGTAGTAGAGGCCCTTGAAGGTGAAATTGCTCTCAACCTCTGTGTGGGGCATCCGGAATCCTGTCGTTTCAGTCCTACCTGTAAAGTTCATCTGGTATGGGAGGCTGCCACCGAAGGGCTCCGGGATCTCTTGGGGAACATTTACCTGGCGAATCTTATAGAAAAAAAGGCTAAATCCGATGAGGAGGTGGGGTAATGTTTGATGCAGTCTTACTTTCACGGCTCCAGTTTGCCGTGGCTTCCATGTTTCATTTCCTTTTTGTTCCTTTAACTTTGGGGCTTTCCATTTTAACGGCCATCTTCGAGACCCTCTATGTCAAGACCGGAGACGAAGACTATCGAAGAGCGGCCAAGTTCTGGGGAAAACTCTTTCTCATCAATTTTGCCCTGGGAGTGGTTACCGGGATTACGCTTGAATTTCAGTTCGGCACCAACTGGTCTCGCTACTCCATGTATGTGGGAGACATTTTTGGCTCCCTGCTCGCCATTGAGGCCACCCTGGCTTTCTTTCTGGAATCTACTTTTATTGCGGTCTGGCATTTTGGCTGGGACCGTCTTTCCCCCAAGCTTCACGCCTTGTCCATCTGGCTGGTAGCCATCGCCTCCAATATCTCGGCCCTCTGGATCCTTCTGGCCAACGGCTGGATGCAGCATCCGGTAGGTTTTACCCTCAGAGGAGGCCGGGCGGAGCTTGAAAGCTTTCTGGCGGTGGTAACCAATCCTTTTGGCTGGATGGAATTTATCCATACGGTCTCAGGGGCCTACATCCTGGCAGGCTTTTTTGTGCTCGGGATTTCTGCCTGGCATCTTGCTCGCAAAAACGAGGGGAGTTTTTTCAAAAAGTGTTTTCGGGTAGCGGCTGTCTGGACCCTCATCTTTGCCCTTTTTGAGGTCTTCAACGGCCATCTTCACGGAAGTGAAGTGGCCAAGGCCCAGCCCACCAAACTTGCTGCTATGGAATCCCTCTGGGAGACCAAGCATGGTGCCCCCATGTATCTTTTTATCCTTCCTGACGAGAAAAACGAGCGCAACAAGGTGGAACTTTTCCCCATTCCCGGGATGTTGAGTCTTCTGGCCTATCACAGCCCTTCCGCCACGGTAAAAGGGCTCAAGGAGTGGCCTGAAGAAGAGCGTCCTCCGGTGGCCCTTACCTTCTGGTCTTTCAGATTAATGGTGGGGCTTGGTTTCCTCTTTGCGGCTTTAAGCATTTACGCCTTTCTGAGGCGTCAACACCCGGAAAAAGATCGCCTTCTCTTGCGTTTGCTACCCTGGGTGATACCTCTACCCTATCTTGCCTGCGAGTTCGGGTGGATGGTGGCGGAAGTGGGGCGCCAGCCCTGGATTGTTTACGGCTTGATGCGGACCAGTGAGGCAGTTTCTCCGATTTCCGTGCCTCAGGTGGCCATCTCCCTTGCAGCCTTTGTCTTGATTTATTCCCTCCTCGGCCTGGTTGATTTCTATCTTCTGTTTAAATACGCCCGTCGGGGGCCGGAGAAGGTTGCCCAAGAGTCTCAAGCCGCAATCCTTTCACCGGCTACAAATTAATTAAGGAGGGGAAGAGATGGAACACAACATCTTTCAGGTAATATGGTTTGTCCTCTGGGGAGTCCTCTGGGCCGTCTATTTCATGCTTGATGGTTTTGATTTTGGTCTGGGGATGTTGCTCCCTTTTCTGGCCAAAAACGATACCGAGCGCCGTGTTATTTATAACGCCGCCGGGCCTTTCTGGGATGGGAACGAAGTCTGGCTTATCACCGCCGGAGGTGCCACTTTTGCCGCCTTCCCCAAGGCTTATGCCATCATGTTTAGCACTCTTTATACTCCCCTTTTGCTCATTCTTTTTGCCCTTATCCTGCGGGGGGTGGCCTTTGAATTTCGGGGCAAGGAAGAAAGCCCCGTGTGGAAGACCATCTGGGATCTCTGTCTGGTAGTAGGAAGTTTTCTTCCGGCCCTCCTTTTCGGGGTAGCCTTTGCCAACTTTTTCAAGGGCCTTCCCATAGACTGGCGGGGAATCATGCACGGAAATACGCTTACCCTTCTCAACCCTTACGGTCTCCTCGGCGGGCTTCTTTTCGTGGTGATATTTTTG
>JALSPN010000050.1 GCA_026985945.1 Thermodesulfobacteriales bacterium | reverse complement strand
CATGGTGCGCATCACGGATTGTTCTTCCGAAAGGGGGTTAGCAAGCCGCAGGACTCTGGCCCGGGGATCTCCCTCAAGCCCCAAAATCTCCACAAATTTTGGTGAAATGAAACTATAGGTAATAACTTCATAAAGACCCAGCGCCGGGAGAAGATCTCTGAGACGGGCCAGAAATTTCTCAAAACCCGTAGGGGGTTTGCCGGCAATTTCCGCCCGGGGGATGGAAACCGGTAAACGATCGTAGCCGTAAAGCCTTGCTATTTCTTCGATCAAATCTTCGGGCAGGGTAATATCATGACGATAAGAAGGCGGCGTGCAAAGATATTCCGAAACCCCTTTGGTGACCTTTATTCCCACCCGGGAAAGGAGATCTTCGACTTTTTCGTCTTCAAGCGTAATTTTGAGATAGAGACTCAGCCTTTGAGGCGAAAGACGAATTTCTCGGGGTGTATAAGGTCGTGGATATGTATCAATCCTTCCGGGAATTATTTGGCCGCCGGCAAACCCGGTAATGAGAGAAGCGGCTAGGTCAAGACCCTTTGGAACCCCTTCCGGATCAATCCCTCTCTCAAAACGATAGGAACTTTCAGAGGAGAGCCTCAGACGCTGGCTGGTGAGCCTGATACTTGAAGGATTAAACCAGGCACTTTCCAGAAAGACATTTCTGGTTTTTTCGTTAACAGCGGTTTCTTCCCCACCCATGATACCGGCGATGGCAACCGGTCTTTCCGCATCGGCAATCACCAGGGTCTTTTCGTCAAGTTTTCGTTCTACGCCGTCAAGGGTGAGGATCTTTTCTCCAGGGCGTGCCAGACGGACAATAATCCGGTGGCCACGGAGAAGATCGAAATCAAAGGCGTGAAGAGGCTGGCCCAGAAGGAGCAGAACGTAGTTTGTCACATCAACCACGTTATTGATGGGGCGCAGACCACAGAGCCAGAGCCTTTTCTGGACTTCAAAAGGGCTTTCCCCTACCTTGACCCCTTTTATGAGACGGCCGGCATAACGAAAACAGAGCTCCGGGGCCTCTATTATCACTTCGGTTTCGGAAAAAATCTCCTCCCCAAGGGGCAGATCTGGCACGGAGAAGGGCTTGAGGATCTTTCCGGCAACCGCCGCCACCTCCCGGGCTAGGCCGTATATTGAGAGGCAATCTCCCCGGTTGGGGGTAACGGCGACTTCCAGAATGGGTTCTTCAAGCTCAAGGGCCTCTACTACCGAACGCCCCAGAGGAACCTCTTCGGCAAACCTTAGGAGACCACTCCGATCTGGACCGGCCCCGATTTCATAGGCCGAACAAAGGACCCCTTCAGAGAGGACCCCTCTTATCTGGACTTCGGAGACCTTTTCCCCGGTAAAAAGAATAGCCCCTGGCGGCGCAAAGGCTACTTTGATACTCTCGGCCACATCCGGGGCACCACAGACCACCTGGTATTCGCGTTCACCATCGGAAACCTGGCAAACTTTAAGCCTCTCTGCCTGAGGATGAGGCTTTACAGAAAGGACCCTCACCACCCTGGCAGGAGAAAGATCCTCGTAAGCGTTAAAAACCCCTTCTACCTCAAGCCCTGCGAGAGTGAGACGCTCAGCGATCTCCTCCGGGCTTTCATCCAATTCTACAAATTCTTTCAACCAGGAGTATGGCACTAACATTTTTAGAACTGCTCCAGAAAACGGAGATGGTTTTCGTAGAAGAGACGAATATCATCGATGCCGAACTTGAGCATGGCAATCCGCTCCACTCCCAGGCCAAAGGCAAAGCCCACCCATTTTTCCGGATCATAACCCACGGCCCGGAAGACGTTGGGGTGAACCATCCCGGCCCCTAAAATCTCAAGCCACCCCGTCTGGCCACAAACCCGGCAGCCACTACCCCCGCAGATCACACAGCTAATGTCCATTTCTACACTGGGCTCTGTGAAGGGGAAATAACTGGGCCGAAAACGTACTCTCGTCTCCGGGCCAAAGGTCTCCCTGGCAAAGATGGTAAGAATACCCTTCAGATCCGCGAAAGAGACTCCCTCATCCACCATGAGACCTTCGATCTGATGGAACATGGGAGTATGGGTAACGTCGGAATCACAACGATAGACCTTACCCGGAGCAATAATGCGCAGGGGGGGTTTTTCGCGCTCCATAGTGCGAATCTGGATGGGAGAGGTGTGAGTGCGCAGCAACACTTTGGGAGCCAGGTAAAAAGTGGCCTGCATATCACGGGCCGGATGATCTTCCGGTATGTTTAAGGCCTCAAAGTTATAATAATCGAGTTCCACCTCCGGCCCGGTAGCAATCGAAAACCCCATCCGTAAAAAGATTTCACATATTTCCCACATTACCTGGGTGATGGGGTGAAGTTTACCCAGCGGGTAAGATCTTCCGGGAAGGGTGAGATCTACCCCCGGGATCTTTGCTTCCTGACGTTTTTTAAGTTCTTGGCGGGCCTCCTGAAGGGCCGTTTCAAGTTCCTGCTTGAGCTGGTTGGCAAGCCTCCCGATAACGGGCTTAAGCTCCGGCGGAAGCTTGGCTATGGATTTTAGGATCCGGGTAAGTTCCCCTTTGCGGCCCAGAAATCTTACCCGAACCGCCTCAAGACTTTTTTCATCGCGGGCTTCTTTGATTTCGGTAAGCGCCTGGCGTTTTAATTCCTCAAGTTGTTTTTCATCCATTTTATTGCCACTTAGAGGCTGCCAGTTCGACCAGCTTCTTGAAGGCTTCAGGCTCCGTAATGGCTAGATTAGCGAGGATCTTGCGGTCAAGCTCTACGCCGGCCTTTTTAAGCCCCCCCATAAAACGGCTGTAATTAAGGCCGTGGAGCCTGGCTGCAGCGTTTATCCTCACCTGCCAGAGGCGCCTGAAATCCCTTTTGCGCTGGCGTCGATCCCGATAGGCGTAAACTAAGGCCCGCTCCACCGTCTCCCGCACCCGGCGAAAACAATTCTTCCGCTGGCCCCAGTAGCCTTTGGCCATTTTGATATATTTTTTGTGCCGCCGTCTGGTCTTCGGACCACCCTTTGCCCTTGGCATGATTTCCCCCCTTAAAACTTATAAGGAATGAGTCTTTTGACCGCCGAAATATTGGCTGAAGAAAGGACGGTCGCCTTTTTGAGATGCCTTTTCCGTTTTCTGGTCTTTTTGCGGAGCAGGTGGCTTTTACCAGCCCGGAAATGTATCACCTTACCTCTGGCCGTTATCTTAAAACGTTTGGCAGCCGAACGATTGGTCTTCATCTTGTTTTTAGCCATAAGATCACCTTCCCGTAAAAATTGTGCCCCAAAGGAATAATGCCAGTTTGGCCCTTTGACAAGGGGCTTAGGATTTTTTGGGGGCCAGGACCATGATCATCTGCCGCCCTTCCATCCGGGGCTTCATCTCCACCTGGGCCTCACCTTCTACTTCTGCCAGAATCTTCTTAAGCACTTCCATCCCGAGCTCGGGCTTGGTAATCTCCCGGCCCCGGAAAAAGACCCTTACCTTGACCTTGTTCTTGTCCTTCAAAAAACGCTTGATGTGGCGAATCTTGGTTTCCAGATCGTGAACATCCGTTTTGGGACGAACCTTGATTTCTTTGACCTCTACTACCGTTTGCTTCTTGCGGGCCTCTTTGGCCTTTTTGGCCTGCTGATAGAGAAACTGCCCGTAATCCATGATCCGACAAACGGGAGGATCGGCCTGAGGAGCTACCTCCACCAGGTCCAAGCCCTGATCCTGGGCCATACGCAGGGCCTCATCCCGCGAGACAATACCTACCTGCTTGCCACTGGCATCCACCAGACGGACCCGCGGTGCTCTAATTTTTTCGTTTACCCGGAATTTTCTCTTGTCAATCTTGGCCACTTTCTCTCCTAATTGATAACTTTTGCAGATATTTCTTCCTGGACTCTGGCGATAAAATCCTCAATACTCATCAGGGGGAGATTTTCTCCTTTTCTCGTTCTAACCGTCAAGGCTTCATTTTCGACTTCTTTGTCTCCAATGATGAGCATGTAAGGAATTTTCTGGAGTTGTGCTTCACGGATCTTAAAACCGAGCTTTTCGTTGCGGAAATCCTTTTTTACCCGCAAACCAGCTCCCTGCAAACGCTCAAAAACCCTCTCGGCAAAGGGAATGTGGCGATCCGCCACCGTGATAAGAACGCCTTGAATTGGCGCCAGCCACACCGGGAAGGCCCCGGCATAATGTTCGATAAGGACCCCAAAAAATCTCTCAAGCGAGCCCAGAAGGGCCCGGTGAATCATTATGGGGCGGTGAGGACGATTATCCTCACCAATGTAAGTGATGTTAAAGCGTTCAGGAATGTTGAAATCTACCTGAATGGTGGAGCATTGCCAGAAACGGCCCAGGACATCTTTGATCTTGATGTCAATTTTGGGGCCGTAAAAGACCCCCTCGCCCGGGTCAATTTCGTAGGAAAGCCCTTTGTCTTCCAGAGCCTTCTTTAGCGCTCCCTCGGCTCTTTCCCATATTTCTCCGCTTCCGACGTACTTTTCCGGCCGGGTGGATAAAAAGATCTGATATTCGTCAAACCCGAAG
>JALSPN010000049.1 GCA_026985945.1 Thermodesulfobacteriales bacterium | reverse complement strand
AGGGATAAGTGCCCCTAGGGTTCCTTTTCCACCCGGCCGATTTCGGCCTGCCCGATAAAGACCCGAAAAATATCTTTCTTTAGAGGTTTTATCTTTAATCTTTTAGCTACCTCAAGAAGGGCCTTTTCAGCCGCCTCCTGAGGGGTTCGGGCAGGAATTTGGGTTATTTCAAAGACAAAGCGGGCCTTAAAAGGCATCAACCATTTTTCTTTTTATCGAGACAGAGCTCTACTACCATTTTGGCCCCGTCCACCTCAAAGGGCACTGCCATGCGCTGGCTGGTGCACAGAGGGGTAATGGAATGGCCCTTTCCGGTCACGATAACCGGCACCGCCGCCTGCAGGGAAACTCCCTGTTCTTCAAAACGGCGTCTGAAGGCCCCGCAAATCTGGTTGGCAAGCTCCCCTGCGGCGTCGCTTACTTCTTCGTTCAGTTCCTGGGGTTTGCTGCCAAAAAGAGCGGCCAGAATCTTGAAAAGGCAATCTTCGGTAAAGGTTACGGTGAGCATCCCGGTAAAACCCGACCCCGCAAGCCCGTTCACCGCTGAAATATCTCCCAGGGCCTGGGGTTCAGTCCTTACAAAGGGTTTGCCGGCCCGGGGGCTGAGGCCGGTATAGGTCTTGATTACCTCTTCCACCGAAGAAATCAGCGCTTCCAGCACCGTGGACATAACATTCTCCTTTCCTCAAGGTTTTGCAAAACGGAGCTTTAAGTTTTATCGGATGGGTATTCTTCTTTCTGAAGTGATCCGGAATCTTAAACCCGGAAGACGCAGCCCCCTCCAGTAACTGCGGGTAAAAAGGATGGCCACCGTATAAAGCTCAAGCCTTCCAGCAAGCATACAAAAAGTAAGCACCAGCTTGGAAAATGATGGCAGCCAGCCAAAGTTTTTGGTGGGGCCAACCCCTTCAAGACCGGGGCCGATGTTGTTGAGAGTGGCTGCTACCGCTGAAGTAGCCGTGATAATATCGATCCCCTGAGCCGTGACCAAAAGGCTTGCCCCCATAAAAACCAGGGCGTAAAGGGCCATGTAGCCGAGAACCGCCTGGACAATCTCATTGGGCACTTTGGCCCCATCATAGCGCACGATTTCTATGGCCTTGGGATGAATGAGTTTTCGAAACTGAAAACCAATGAATTTAAAAAAGATTAAAAGGCGCACCTGTTTTATACCGCCTCCGGTAGAACCCGCCATTCCGCCGAAAAACATCAGATTGAGCAGAAGCAGCCGGCAAACAGGGTGCCAGAGATCAAAATCCGCGGTTCCATATCCGGTGGTGGTCATGATGGACCAGACCTGAAAAAGAGAGTAACGGAAATTACTTGCCAGATCAGAATATACCCGCCCGTGGTTGAAGATCATGCAGATCACAAGACCCAGAAAACCCACCCCGCAATAGAAACGAAACTCTTCACTGCGAAAATAGGCGGCAAAATCACCCTTCAGGAAGCGGTAGTGCAGGGTGAAATTGACTCCGGCAAGAAACATAAAGACCGTGATAACATAGTCTATGTAAGCGCTTCCAAAAGCCCCCACACTGGCCGTTCGGGTGGAAAACCCCCCGGTGGCCAGGGTGGTGAAGGCGTGACAGAAGGCCTCATACCAGTTAAGCCCTCCGGCCAGAAGGAGCAAAACTTCAAGCAAGGTGATAAAGATATACACTCCCCAGAGGATGCGGGCGGTATCCTGAATGCGGGGGGCAAGTTTATCCTTGGTAAGGCCCGGCATCTCGGCCTGATAAAGTTGCATTCCTCCGATCCCCAGAAGGGGAAGCACCGCCAGCGAAAGGACGATGATCCCCATTCCTCCAAGCCATTGAGAGAAGGCCCTCCAGAAATGGATGCTTTTACTCAGGTGCTCTAGGGAGGAAAAGACCGTGGAACCCGTGGTGGTGAAACCGGACACGGATTCAAAAAGGGCGTCTATAAAATTGAGATATCCTGAAAGGACAAAGGGAAGCGCGCCAAAAACCCCGGCTGCGGTCCAGGAAAAAACCACCACCCCAAAGCCTTCCCGATAGCCGATGTCCTTTTCAGGGCGTAAAAGGAAAAGCAGCAGGAGCCCATTTCCCGCTGAAATGCCGGCAGAGATCAAAAAAGGTGCCAGGGGTTCCCCGTAAAGCCAGGCAATACCTGCGGGGATCAAGAGGGCCCCTGAAAAAAAGAGGAGAAACCAGCCCAGAATATAGAGAACAGTGCCAAATCTCATGAAGAAAAGAGTTTTTCAAGCCTGGGGAGGGCTTCTCGCTTGGTAAAGATGACCAGATCATCTCCGGGGAAAAGAGCGGTCTCCCCCTTGGGGATGATCACTTCCCCGGCCCGATAAATGGCCCCCACGATAGCCCCTCTCGGAAATTCCAGTTCCTGAAGTCTGCGCCCCTTACGAAAGTATTCCTTCTCCGGGACCACCATTTCTACCACTTCAGCCTCACTTCCCAGAAAAGTGGCCACCGATAAAATCTGCCCCCGCCTTACAAAGCGCAAAATCTGGTTGGCTGCCAGAAGCCGCGGGCTCAAAGCCACGTCGATCCCGAGATTACTCAAAAGGGGGATAAAGTCTGGCCGATCTATACGGACGATACATTTCCTGGCCCCGTGGTGTTTGGCAAGGAGCGCCCCTAAAATGTTTACCGTATCAACATCGGTTACCGTTATCACCAGGTCAGAGCGATCGATCCCCTCTTTTAATAATTCCTGCGCGTCAAGACCATCCAGGTTTAAAACCACGGTGTGCTTGAGAAACTCGGCCAGTTCTTCACAGCGGGCCGCATCTCTTTCCACCAGATAAACTTCGGTATTTTTGGCCTCAAGCTGCCGGGCAATAAAGGCCCCCACCTGCCCTCCCCCAATGATGAAAACCCTTGAAGGGGTTTTAGTCGAAAAACCCAGAAGGTGTTCGATGGCTGGAATATCTCTTTTTTTGGCAATGATAAAGATTTTGTCCCCCTTCTGGATGACATCCGAGCCACCCGGAATGATGGTTTCATTATCCCGGACAATGGCTACGATGACAAAATCATAAAGGGCTCTAAGCTCCCTCAAGTCTGCCAGAGACATCCCTGCCAGAGGACAATTCTCTTTTACCTGATAGCCCAGAAGGACGACCTTGCCCCGCGCAAATTCCGCCCAATCGGTGGCTTCGGTTATTTCTGAGAGACGGACTATTTCGTCCGCCAGGACCCGTGCCGGATTGATGATAAGGTCGATGCCAAGCTTTTGCTCGTTGAGGGGGGAGCCGGGAGAAAGGTAGTCTTCACTTCTTACCCGAGCTACCTTGCGGGGAACGCCGTATTCCCGGGCCAGAAGACAGGAAATGAGATTGATCTCATCGCTATTGGTAATGGCCACAAAAAGATCTGCTTCTTTTACCCCGGCCTTTTCAAGCACTCTGGCCGAGGCCCCAGAGCCTTTGATGGCCATCACGTTGAGAGATCGCTCAAGGCGCTTGATCTTGTCTTCACTGCTGTCAACTACAACGATGTCGTGCCCTTCAAGTGAGAGACGATCCGCCAGGTAATATCCTACCTCTCCGGCACCAACGATAAGGACCTTAAGACTCATGGGCAGAAATTTAAATCCGCCTCGGGATCAAGGCAAGAAAAATCAGGGGATCACGTCGGTATAGCGGGCAAGACAGGCAGAATGTCCATAAATGAATTGGGGAGTAAAATTGAAGCGGGAAAGGGTCTCCTTAAGGCGAGAAAACCTCTCCCCCGAAAGCCCTACGAAAAGCCTTGTAAGCTCACAATAGGCCAGGGTGCGGGAAGGATCTCCCGTAAGGACCTGCACCGGGCAGCGACCTCCACAATAAGAAAAGACCCCACATTTCTCACAGCCAAGGATCTCCCGGTAGGCCACAAGGCTTTTTAAAAGCCCGTTTCCCTTCCAGAAAATTTCACCCGCCGGAGAGAGTTCGGCCAAAGAAAATTCGGCCGGAAGATCCGCACAGGCAAGGACCTTTCCCCCTACCAGGTCGAAATTGGTAGCAAGCTCCACCCCACAGGCAGAATGCCCCCGTTTCTCCCCGGTGAGCCAGAAGACCAAAAGTTCATTTACAGGGAGGAGAGGCAGGAGCTTCCCCTCTTTGAGTCTGGCTTCCCAGACGTCCAGGATTCTTTCAAGTTCTTCCCCGTAACGAGCAGCAAAGGAGATAAAATCCTTAAAAGGTTCGTTTGTCTCTGCCAGATGCCAGAAGAAATAGTCCGCAAGGCCCTCTTCGTAGAGATAAAGAAATTCCTCAAAACAATCCCAGAGAGACTGCCCTTCGCGGATGGTGGACCAGTGAAGCACCTTGGTCTCAAAATTTTCTTTGAGAAGACGGAGCCCCTTCCGAATCACGAAAAGATCGGTCCCTTTACGAAAACGGGCATGTTGTGCTGGCCTGCCATCGATAGAAACCGAAAAGAGCCAGATTCGGGAGAGTAGCTCAGGGGCCTCTTTCGCGGCCCTTTCCAGAAACTGGCCATTGGTATAGACCATGTATCTCAAGCGTTTGTGAACAACGAGCTCTTCTAATAATTCCACGATGGTCTTTATTTTAGAGAGGGCCAGAAGAGGC
>JALSPN010000048.1 GCA_026985945.1 Thermodesulfobacteriales bacterium | reverse complement strand
AGGCTTCAAGATAACGGGCTCTGGTCTTTTCTACTATTTCTGGGGGAAGTTCCGGGGCAGGGGTTTTTTTGTCCCACCCTGTTTCTTCAAGCCAGTCTCTTAGAAATTGTTTGTCGAAACTTTTTTGTGGTCTTCCAGGCTGGTAATCTTCTCTGGGCCAGAAGCGTGAAGAATCCGGGGTAAGAACTTCATCTATCAGGAGAAGCTCATCTCCCAGGAGGCCAAATTCAAACTTGGTATCCGCGATGATAATGCCTTTTTCTCCGGCATAAGAAGCGGCTTTCTGGTAAATATTTAGGGAAAGTTTGCGAACCCTTTCGGCCAGCTCCCGGCCAACAATTTGAGAACATTCTTCAAAGGTGATATTGACGTCGTGTCCTTCCTGGGCCTTGGTGGAAGGGGTAAAGATTGGTTCCGGAAGTTTGTCGGCCTCTTTTAAACCTTCAGGGAGCTTAATACCGCACACCGTCCCCTGGCGGCGATATTCTTTAAGGCCAGAGCCCGCCAAATAACCCCTTACAATACATTCTATTGGAAGGGGCTTGGTTTTCTTAACGAGCATGCTCCGCAGTCTTAACTCTTCAGCATAGGGCTTGCATACGGGGGGATAGTCTTCTACCTCAGCAGAAAGAAGATGGTTGGGAACCAGATCTTTCAAAAAGTTAAACCAGAAAACGGAAAGCTGGGTAAGGACCTTGCCTTTGTCAGGAATAGGGGTGGGCATGACCACGTCAAAGGCAGAGATTCGATCAGTAGCCACCATAAGGAGATGGCCATCTACTTCGTAAAGGTCCCGCACTTTGCCGCGGTGTAAAAGTTTGAGGCCGGAAAAATTGGTTTCGTAAACCGCTTTCATCTTAGGCCGCCATGCGAGCCAGTTTTCGGGTGCGTTTCTTGAAACGAGAAGCCAGCCTTCTGTAACGCCGGTAGCGCTCAAGATCACCTTCCTCTTTGGCCTTCGCTGCCAGTTCTTTAAACTTAGCAATTTTGGCTTTAAGCTCCCGCATGCTACCGCCCACCTTCCGGGGCTTTTCTTCAATGCCGTAAACCTTTTTGAGGGCGGAGATCAATTCTTCTTTGTTCATTCCGTGGACACCCTGGATTTCGGGAATCTGAAGGGCAATTTCTCGCAACTCTTTGACTGTCATCTTTTCGAGTTTCTTTTCCAGTTTGGGCAGTTCAGCCATCTTACCCTCCTCTTCGAGAAAGTCAGGCTAATAGTAACAAAAATTTTCCTTCGGGCAAGAAGGTCTTTTCCCGATCCTAAATTTTCTATTGTATGTTTTATCCCGTGCCAAATTAAAAGAGGGAATTTTTATGAAGGGTAAGGATAGGCTGTCCTCCCTGGAGCGTCCAAATTCCGGAATGCTCGGCTCTTAGATTAGCCATCCTTCCCTATGTTCAAAAAGTCAACCCAGAGAATTTTTCTGGAGCTCGCACACAAGGACAGGGAAGGGAGCACTACAGACACTTGCTTTTTTTGTCTTGCTCAATCTATCCCTTCGGTGTTAAATAGCGGCAAAACTCACGCCCTCTCGCAGGGGTGGTCGGGTGTCCGCAGGGCGGATTGGCCACCCTAGGGGCGGAGGAAAAAACCCAAAAGGAGGTTCCGTATGTCCAGACTCACCATGAAACAGCTTTTAGAAGCCGGGGTCCATTTTGGCCACCAGACCAGGCGCTGGAACCCCAAAATGAAACCCTTTATCTTTGGCGAAAGAAACGGGATCCACATCATTGATCTTCAACAAACAGTTAAACTTTTTGATGTAGCCTATGATTTTGTCGTAGATATAGTGGCAAATGGCGGAAAGGTCCTTTTTGTGGGCACCAAACGGCAGGCTCAGGATACCATCAAAGAAGAGGCGGAACGATCTGGAATGTATTACGTAAATCACCGCTGGCTCGGGGGCACGCTCACTAATTTTCGCACCATCCGAAAAAGTATTGACAAGCTCAAAAAACTTGAGGCCTGGTTTGAAGACGGAACCATTGAAAGATTTCCGAAGAAAGAGCGCTTGAAGCTGGAGCGTTTGAGGCAAAAGCTTGAGAGAAACCTTGGTGGAATCAAAGACATGGAAGATCTTCCCGATGCCATTTATATTGTGGACCCGAAGAAAGAACACATCGCGGTGCTTGAGGCCCGCAAACTGGGGATCCCTATCGTGGCCATCGTGGATACCAATTGTGATCCGGATCTGATTGACTACATCATCCCCGGAAATGACGATGCCATCCGGGCCATAAAACTCCTTACCAGCAAGATTGCCGATGCCTGTCTGGAAGGAAAATCCCTCTGGGAAGAAAAACTCCAGGCCGAGACTGATAAAGAAATCGAGGCCGAGATGATGGAAACAGCAGAGGCTTCCGAAGCGGAAGAAACGGAAAAAATAGCCGAAGAAATTGTCAGTGAAGCCCTGGCAGAAGCCGAAGCTGAAGCTGAAACAACGACTGCTGAAGCCGGAGAATAATTCCAATAAAATCAAACGCAAGGAGGAAAATATGGCTGAAATTACCATGGATATGGTCAAAAAATTGCGTGAGAAAACGGCTGCGGGTTTGATGGATTGTAAAAAGGCTCTGGAAGAAGCCGGCGGAGATATGGAAAAGGCCGTGGATATCCTGCGGCAGAAAGGGCTTGCGGTGGCGGCCAAACGGGCAGGAAAAGCCACCAAAGAAGGCGTGGTAGCGGCCTATATTCACGCCAACAAAAAGCTGGGAGCCATGGTAGAAGTAAACTGTGAGACGGATTTTGTGGCCCGCACTGAAGAATTTCAAAAATTTGCCTACGACGTGGCCATGCATGTGGCTGCCACCAATCCTATTTGCGTCTCTCGGGAGGAAATGCCTGAAGAGGTCCTTAAGAGGGAAAAAGAGATTTACATAGCTCAGGCCAAAGAGAGTGGTAAACCGGAAAACGTGATCGAAAAGATCGTCCAGGGAAAACTTGAGAAGTTTTTCAAAGAATCTGTACTCCTTGAGCAACCTTTTGTGAAAAATCCTGATCTTACGATCCAGGATCTTTTAAACGAGTTGATGACAAAAACCGGAGAACGTATCCAGATCCGCCGTTTTGTGCGTTACCAGGTTGGTGAGGAAGAATAATGGCGGAGGAGGTCCCACGTTATCGGCGCGTTCTTCTGAAGTTAAGCGGCGAGGCCCTGATGGGCTCCGCCGCTTATGGCATTGACCCTGCCGTTTTATCTTTTCTAGCCCAGGAAATTTCTCATCTCAAAAGACTCGGAGTTCAAACGGCCATTGTCATCGGAGGTGGTAACATCTTCCGGGGGGTAGCCGGAGTAGCCCAGGGCTTTGACCGGGTGAGGGCTGATCAGATGGGAATGCTTGCTACGGTCATTAACGCCCTGGCCCTTGAAGAGGCCCTCACCCAACATGCCGTGCCGGCCAAAGTCCTTTCAGCCTATGAAATCAAGTCTGTAGTGGAGCCCTTCTCCAAAGAAAAAGGCCTGGCCCTCCTTGAAGAAGGCTATTTTGTGATACTGGCTGCCGGCACGGGAAATCCCTTTTTTACCACCGATACGGCCGCAACTCTTAGGGCATTAGAGCTTGAGGCCGAAGTCCTTTTCAAGGCCACCAAGGTTGATGGGGTTTATACGGCTGACCCGGAAAAAGACCCCACGGCCCGCAAATTTGATTATCTCACCTATGATGAGGTCCTTCAAAAGAATCTTAAAGTCATGGATCTTACGGCTATCTCCCTAGCGAGGGACCACAATCTTCCGGTTTTGGTCTTTAAAATGCAAGAGTCGGGTAATATCTTGAAAGCCGTGTGTGGTGAAAAGGTGGGAACGCTCGTGGGAGGTGGGAGGCTATGATCAAAGATCTCTTAGAAGATGCCAAACGTCGGATGGGAAAATCGGTAGAAACCTTTAAAAACGAGGTGGCTCGCGTCCGCACCGGCCGCGCTTCCGTGGCCTTACTTGATGGCATCAAGGTGGATTACTATGGCACCCAGATGCCCATCAATCAAATGGCCACCATTACCGTCCAGGATGCTCGCCTGATTGTCATCCAGCCCTGGGATGTTTCGGCCATCAGTGCCATAGAGAAGGCCATCCAGCGCTCGGAGCTGGGGCTTAACCCGGTAAACGATGGCAAGATAATCCGCATCTCGGTGCCTCCTCTTACGGAAGAAAGACGCAAAGAGCTCGTTAAAAAAGTCCGCAAAATGGCGGAAGAGGCCCGCGTGGCCATCCGTAATATTCGGCGCGATGTGCTGGACGACTTCAAAGATCTTAAAAAAGAGGGCGAGATTTCCGAAGACGACTTCTATCGCGCCCAGGATCAGCTCCAGAAAATAACCGACGAATATATCGGAAAGATAGAAAAGATCCTGGAACAGAAAGAAAAAGAAATCATGACCATCTAATATGATTGAGGGGCTTGATCCGGCCAAACTCCCGCAACACGTGGCCATTATCATGGATGGTAATGGCCGCTGGGCCAAGGCCCGCCATCTGCCACGAATTATGGGCCATCGGGAGGGGATGAAATCCGTCCGGGCGGTGGTGGAAGTTGCCCGCAAGCTTGGCATCAAAGTCTTAACTCTCTATGCCTTC
>JALSPN010000047.1 GCA_026985945.1 Thermodesulfobacteriales bacterium | reverse complement strand
GAGAAGAAACGGCTTTAAAAGGATTACCCTCGGAATGATGCTCGGAAAAATGGCCAAAGTGGCCCTTGGTCTCCCGAATACCCACGCCAAATACGGAGAAATTCCCCTTGAAAAGCTCTTCACCCTAGTAAAAAAACTTTTCCCTTCAGAAAATATCCTTCCACCCCTCAAAGAAATTCATACCGCCCGGCATTTTCTGGAAATTTTAGAAAAAAGGGCCCCGAAACTCCTGCCAGCTTTTGCCGAACAACTCTGTTTAGAAGCTGCCGAAAAGGCCCGCGAGATGGCGGGCCAGGGGGTCAGGATCCGGGCTGCCCTTCTTTCTTTTGACGGAAGACTTCTGGCCTGTGTGGAAAGATGATAGATGTTATCGGGTTTCACCATCGCGATCTGCTTCCCCCGTTTTGTCTGAAAATCATCCAGGAAGCCCGGGTGCTCGTCGGAGGAAGACGCCACCTGGCGAGTTTTCCGGAATTTGAGGGTCCCAAAATTGAGCTTCAAAGCCCTCTTGAAAAGGCCCTTGAAAAGCTCAAAGAATTTTCTTCCCAGAGAGTAGCCCTTCTTGCCAGTGGAGACCCGCTCTTTTTCGGAATTGGAAAGAGGCTTCTTTCCCTCTTTCCACCTGAAAAATTGCGTTTCCACCCTGCCCCCACCGCCTTTCAGCTGGCCTTTGCCAGGGCCCAAATCCCCTGGGAGGAAGCCAGAATAATTTCTTTTCACGGAAGGGATGCCTGGCGCAATCTTCACTTCGAAATCGCTCCCTACGGAGTGGTGGCCTTTTTGACTGATCCCTTAAATACCCCGAGCCGGATCGCCTCTTATCTTTTAGAAAAAGGCCTTGAAGGCCAGGCGGTGGTTTGTGAAAATCTGGCTCTCCCGGAGGAAAGGATCTTTCAACTTCCTCTGGAGGCGGTGGCAGAAAAAGAGTTTGCCCCTTTAAATGTCTTTATTTTAAGAAAAAGCCCTGCGCCCCGGCGGTTTGTATTCGGCCTTCCGGAAGAAAATTTTGCCAGAGAAGGAGGGCTTATTACCAAGGATTTTCTACGGAGCCAGATAATAGCCGCCCTTTCTCCTTTCCGGGAGGCCGTGGTGTGGGATCTCGGGGCCGGAAGCGGGGCAGTAGGCCTTGAGCTGGCCTCCATTTGTTTCAAAGGGGAGGCCTACCTGGTAGAAAAATCGCCATCAAGGCTCTCCCTCATCGAAAAAAATCTCAAACGCTTCAAGCTTGACAACGTCCACATCGTCCCCAGGCCTCTGGAAGTGGCCCTTGAAGCTCTTCCACCACCGGATCTCGTTTTTATCGGAGGGGGTTTTCAGGCCCTTTACCAGAAAAAAGAAACTTTCTTAAGCAAGGTCAAAAGTTCTACCAGAATCTGTGCCACTTTTGTATGTCTGGAAAATCTTATCAGGGCTTTAGAGCTTTTTGAAAAAGAAGGTTTTCGGACGAAGTTTGACCTTTTTAGCGTTTCAAGGGGTAAGAGGCTTGCCAACGGAGCTTATATGCTGGCGGCTGAAAATCCGGTTTTTCTTTTAAAGGCGTGGAGAGAAAGATGAGAAAAATCTATCTGGTGGGTGCTGGCCCGGGAGACCCGGAGCTCTTAACGCTTAAGGCCAGGCGTTTACTTGAAGAAGCCGAGCTGGTGGTTTACGCCGGCTCTCTGATCCCGGAAGAAATTATCTCCTGCGTGCGGGGAGAAAAGATAAACAGCGCTTCTCTTACGCTTCCCGAAATCGTAAAAATTCTCACTTCTGCGGCCCGCGAGGGGAAACTGGCCGTAAGGCTTCACTCTGGAGACCCTTCCCTTTACGGGGCCATTTTCGAAGAAATGGAAGAACTTACCGAAGAAGGGGTCCCTTTTGAGATTGTCCCGGGGGTTTCTTCTTTTCTGGCTGCTGCCGCCGCCCTTAAGTGTGAGCTTACCATCCCGGAGGTGAGCCAGACGGTCATTATTACCCGGGCCGCGGGGAAAACTCCGGTGCCTGAAAGAGAAAGGCTCACCCATCTTGCTGCCCACCAGGCCACCATGGTGCTCTTCCTCAGTGCCTCTTTGATTGAAAAAGTGGTAAAAGAACTCCTTGAGGGTGGCTATCCCCCGGAAACCCCCGCAGCATGTGTTTACCGGGTAGGATGGCCTGAGCAGAAAATCATTAAGGCCCCCCTTATCGAGCTCCCCCTGAAAATCAAAGAGGCCGGTATAAAGAGACAGGCCCTTATCTTTGTCGGGAAATTTCTTGCCCCTCCGTCGGGAAAACGCTCCAGACTTTACGATCCCGGCTTTTCTCACGGATATCGCGGCCTTAAAGGGTAAGAAGCTCCTTTACTATCGGATGGACTGGTTGCGCAAGAAGCTCCGAAAGCCGCCCTCCCTGCAGGATAATGCCCTCATGAAGTACCAGGATCCGGTCTGCCAGGAGTCTGAGGTCATTGGGGTCGTGAGTAACATATATAAGGTTGAGGTTCTCCTCTTCTTTGATTCGAAGAAGTTCCCGGCGGAATTTCTTTTTTCGTATGGGATCAAGATTGGAAAAAGGTTCGTCAAGCAAAAGCAGGGCGGGCCTCTGTGCCAGGGCACGGGCAATGGCCAGCCGCTGCCTCTGCCCTCCTGAAAGCTTCGCCGGGACTTTCTTACGGAGGTCCCAGAGTTCAAAAAGATGAAGAAGCCTTACGAGGTGTTCTTCCTCTGAGGTTACAAATTTCAGGTGTTCGTAAACGGTCAGGTGTTCCCAGAGGGCTAAATTCTGGAAAATGAAACCTATTTTCCGTTCCCAGGGAGGGAGAATAAGTCTGGAAGCAGAAGTAGCCAGGCGCCTGTAAAGATAGACCTCTCCTTCCTCGGGGACCTCAAGCCCGGCAATAATCCTCAGGATCGTGCTTTTTCCGGCTCCAGAAAGACCAATAATGGCTACGGTTTCCCCGGGAAAAACCGAAAAATTGACCCCGCAAAGAACCTGCTCGCGAGAAAAGGCCTTTTTTATTCCTTTAAGGGTGACGACTGTTTCTTCTTTCATAACTTCGGGGCCTGAAAAAGAAAAATAATACGCTTATGGTAAGTAAAATCATTAAAGTGTTTAACAAACAGAGAGCAGCTGCAAAAGAAAGAGGCGTGTTAACAGAGAGGGTGTAGATGGCTACCGCCAGAGGGGCCCCTCCCGGGGGATAAAGAAGAGAGGAAAGGGCCATCTCATTCACAGCAAAGATAAAAAAAAGCACTATCGCCAGCCCAATCCAGGGCCTAAATGGCGGGAAGACGATCTTTAAAAGGATGGTAAAAAAGGGCCTTCCGGTCAGATAAGCGGCCTCAAGACATTTTTTATCAAATCGTCTCCAGGCCTCTGCCAGCAATCTCTGGGGGAGGAAAGTAAACCGCCCCCAGAGGCCCAAAAGGAGTAGCAGTGGGGAGGCGTAAACCAGCGGGAAATGACCCCAGAAAAAAATAAGCCCCACCGCCAGGGCCACTGGTGGTAGAAAAAATACCAGAAGCCCCAGTGCCTCCCAGAGGCCTTTTTCTCTGGAGGCCAAAAAGGGTTGAGCCCAAAAAATCAGGAAGACGCTCCCCAGGGAGGCAACGAGCCCGTAAAGAAGACTTCGCCAGAGGGGACCTCTGACCTGCAAAAGCACCTTTTGCCAGTCGGCAGAAAGGGCCTTGTGGAAAAGTAAAAAAAGCGGAAAGAAGACCGCAAGAAAAAGGATAAAAACCAGAAAGGAGACGGTAAGGATGAGCAGGTAAGGACTACTGAATTTTAAACCTCTGGTTGTCTCCCAGCGGACGGGAAATTCCCAGCGGGAAAGGAAGGGCCTTTCTGCCAGGAAAAAAAGCAGCCCCAGAAGGGCAAGGGGCAAGGAAGACCTTAAGGCCCCGGCAATATCATAAAAGGCCGCAAACCTGGTAAGAATTTCAGAGCCTATTACCGGCACCCCAAGATACACAGGGACTCCTATCTCTGCAAAACAGAAAAAGAGACAGAGGCCCAGCCCTCCCAGAAGATATGGTTTCACATAGGGAAGAGTTATCTTCCAGAGCACTTTTCCTGGGGGGTAAAGGAGAAGGGCACTTTCTTCCGCCTCTGCCGGAATACTTAAGAAAGCAAGATAAAGGGGCCAAAAAAGTAAAGGAAAGAAGGAAAGAGTGAAGACAAAAACCACCCCCACTGGAGAAAACAGGAGCCCGAGAAGGGGCTCGGGCAGAATAAAAGACCAGGCTAGAGCCGTCTGATAGGGGAGAAAAAGAAGCGGGGCCGTCAGGATGACGGCCCCAAGTTTTGCCCCGGGAAGGGGAACTTTTGCCAGAAGCAGGGCCAGGGGAAAAGAAATGAGCAAACACAGGAAAGAAGAAGCAAAGGCCAGAAAGAGGGTGTTTAAAAGTGATTTTACAAAGAAAAAATCAAGGCCTTTTGCAGAAAAAAGGTGGGCCCCAAAAGCCGCCAGAAGGGCTAAAAGAGGAGGGAAAAAGATGAGAGCCAGGTATGCTCGCAGAGCTATTTTCGTCACTTCTTGAGAGCCCAGGAGCGCAGGTAAGGTAAAATTTCTTCCATCTTTCGGGCTACTTGGGCGTAGTCCACCTGCATAAGACGGATTTTTTCAAGAGGTGGAAGTTCCTGAGGGG
>JALSPN010000046.1 GCA_026985945.1 Thermodesulfobacteriales bacterium | reverse complement strand
GATCTCCCCACGGGGGCCTATCTTTCTGGTAAGCGTAAGATAAGCCGTTTTCGAAGAAGGGTTGAAAAAAGAAAACTAAAAGGCCCTTTTGAGCTGCCTCAAAAGGCTTTACTGGTCCTTTGTGGTCCGTCGGGAAGCGGAAAAACAAGACTTCTCAAAGAGCTTTCCCGCCAGTTCCAGGGGCTTTTGGTGACCCCTGCCAGGGGGAAAGGGCGTGAAAGCATCGTTATAAGTTACATCGAGGCCTTTCGTCCCTTAAGGGAACTTCTGGCCACTACCAGAGAAGCCCGTCAGCTAGGCCTTAAATCCTCGGCTTTCAGCTTTTTTACCCCTGAAGGGAGATGCCCGGTCTGCAAGGGGGCTGGCAAACACCAGATAAGAGTGAAATTTTTGCCGCCTCTTGAGATTCGCTGTGAGGAATGCCAGGGGAGCCGTTACCGGCCGGAAGTCTTACAGGTTAAATACCGGGGCTATAACATCACAGAGATTCTCAATCTTACGGTGGCAGAAGCCCTTAAAATTTTTGCCGCTGTTCCTGCTCTTTTAGAAAAACTCCGTTTACTTGAAGAGGTGGGGCTTTCTTATCTTCGTTTAGGCCAGGAACTCAAAACCCTCTCTGGTGGCGAAAGGCAACGCCTTCATCTGGCCCGCACCCTGTGGCGAGCGCCTGAAGAAAAACTCCTTCTTCTTGATGTCCCCACCCTTGGATTGCATCTTCGCGATGTAGAACAACTTTTAAGACTCTTTGATCGCCTCCTTGAAGCCGGCTTTACCCTCGTGGTTGCAGATAATCATCCGGCCCTTCTCCTTTTGGCTGATGAATTGTGGGAGCTTGAAGGAGGGAAAGTGGTCTTTCAGGGCCTGCCTGAAGAGTGGCTTAAGGCTCGAAAACCCTTTTCGGATTTTTATGAAAGGTTCCGCTCCCTGGTAAAAAATCAGGGAGGAGACCGGTGATTCCGGCCTCTTTTAATTAAGCTACCGGATAGGCCTTCTCCGGTCTTTCTTCTACCAGGCGCACGTTAGTAGCTCCCTCATCCAGCTGGACAATTTTGGTCCGGGTAACGATCCGTTCCGGAAGAGAGATAACCTTTCCTCTTCGGCGAATGGTGGTCGGGGCAAGGTGTGTCTTGTAGGTAATTTTTACTCCGAAGACTTTGCGCCCAAAACGGGTGGTATATTCCCCGGGCCCTTCCAGGCGGATATCGAAAGCGTCTCCGGGGAAATAGACGCGCTTTACCCGCAGGCGAGGATAGGTTCGCCCACCCTTATATTCGTGCGGGCTTTCATAAACAAGCCACATGACTTTACCACGGCGATAGCGGGCTTCGGTGGGGACATAGGTATCAGCCTTTTCTTCTTCCTGAAGGAGCCTTTGCAGATACTCTTCGATGGTTTCTTCCTGCACCAGCTCGTCTTCGTTCCAGGTCTCGTAAACAATGTCCCAGTTATTAACGGCCGCAATGATGTTGGCAAGCTCTACGCTTCGTTCATTTTCCTTATGGGCGATTTCCCTTAACTGCTCTGTTTTGTCTCCCACCCGTCTTTCAAGTTCTCGCGAATAGGTAAGGGTTACCAAAAAATCGGCATATTTTTTGAGCTCAGTAAGTTCTTCTGGCTCGTCCACAAAAAGCATGGCCTTTCGAAGCTGACAGAATTCTCGCCGTAAGACATCGAGCTCTTTTTGGATCTCTTCGATGATTTTTAAAGGTTTGGCCTCTTCGATCTCTTTTAGAAGGCGATCATCGATCTCATCAAGCTTCTGTTCAATCTCTCGAGCTGTTTCTGCCTGCCAGGGGTGGTAGAGTTTCTCCCAGCCTTGGTAGCAGGCGATATAATTTGCCAGGCGTACGGTGGCTACGTTTTCTTCCCGCGCCACTTCTCGAAGTTTTTCAACTCGGGGGCCAAATTTCTTTTGCCAGAAAGGACTATAAGTGAGTGTGCACAGGTAATCTGAACGTTTTTTGAGGTCTGTAAGTTGTTCAGGGGTCTCCACCGCCAGCATTTCGTCCCGAATGAGACAATTTATCCTCCTGATATCTTCGACATTATTTACCGGGCCATAGATCCAGGCCATTTTCCCACCTCCTCTTGAATTGCCCTTCCTAACGGGAAAATAGGATCTAAATTTAAAAAGGCAATGGCTACCGAAATACGTTTAAACAAATTTTTGGCTCAGGCTGGTATTACTTCTCGTCGTAAAGCCGACGAACTGATTCGCAAAGGATGTGTAAGGGTGGATGGGAAGGTGGTCTTAGAGCCGGGTTTGCGGGTTAATCCCGCCATACAAAAGGTAGAAGTGGAAGGAAAACCCGTAAGGCTCCCTCCGCCTGTCTATTATCTTTTCTACAAGCCTGCAGGCTACCTCACCGCCCTCTCAGATCCTCATGGCCGCAGAACTATTGCCGAATTTTTAAAAAAGCTTCCGGTGCGGGTTTTCCCGGTAGGAAGGCTTGATGCCGACACCGAGGGGCTTCTCCTCTTGACAAATGACGGTGATCTTGCCCACAGGCTTTTGCACCCCCGTTTTGGTATAAAGCGCGTCTATCACGCCACCGTGAGAGGGCACCCTTCCCCTGAGGTGCTCAAGCGTTTGATCAGAGAAGGGGTGGAGGTGGAAGGCCGCAGGGTTTATCCCAAAAGTATCAAAATTTTGGGTAAGACTTCTCGCACCACCACGCTGGAGGTGGTGGTTGGGGAGGGTAGAAAAAGAGAGGTTCGGAAAATTTTTGCTTCCGTGGGGCACCCGGTGATAAAACTAAAGAGGGTGGCCTTTGGGCCCCTTCTCCTGAAGGGCCTGCGCCCGGGAGAGATTCGCCCCCTTTCTCCCAAAGAGATCAGGGTTCTCAAAAAGACTGCCGGGCTCCTTTAGCCTTCCAAGAGGCGTAAAAGCGCTCATATACTTCATAAGGGACCTTCAGTTCACCTTTGCCCCGGCCGAGCTCGATCTCGGGCTTGTTGGCCCCGTGAAAATCACTCCCTCCGGTCACAAGAAGGCCAAATTCTTCGGCCAGAGAGAGACAGAAAGCGGTATATTCAGCATCATGGTCCGTATAGTAGGCCTCGATAGCCGCAAGGCCCATTTCTTTAAGAGACGAGACGTAGGAGCGGGTATCTTCCTTTGAAAGGCCCAAATAGTAAGGATGGGCCAAAGAAGTAAGCCCTCCGGCTTTTTGAATGATAGAAATGGCTTCTTCGGTAGTGAGGCGGGCTTTCGGAACATAGGCAGGCCTTCCCTTCCCCAGAAATTTTTCAAAGGCCTCGTCAAAGTCCCGAACAACGCCTTTTTGAATCAAGAGTTTGGCCATGTGAGGTCTGCCTATTTCTCCCCCTCCTGCTACTTTCTGGAGTTCTTCCAGAGAGATGGGGATCCCCAGGGCCTTAAGTTTTTCTACCATTTTTTCGTTTCGCATTTCCCGGGCCTCGTGGAGCTTTGAAAGGGTCTTGAGGAGTGTTTCCTCACGATAATCGATAAAATAGCCCAATAGGTGGCAATGTCCCGGGCCATCAAACTTGACACTAATCTCCACCCCCGGCACAAAGGCCAGGCCCAGTTTTTGAGCCGTTTTACTGGCTGCTTCAAGGCCCGCTACGGTATCGTGATCTGTAAGGGCCAGGGCTTTAAGCCCCTTCTGAAAGGCCAGTTTTACCAGTTCTTCTGGAGAAAGGGTGCCATCTGAGGCGGTGGAATGGGTGTGAAGATCTATCAGGGCTTCCATAAAGCGCTCCTTTAGCTTGACTTCAAAGTTCTTCTAAAGGTAGAAAATGAAATAGAATTTCAAAGTCTATTATTTACCACAGGAGGTTAACATGGCCGAGATCAAAACCATAGTTTTTCCTACGGATTTTACCGAAGCTTCGGTAAAAGTTTTACCTTACGCTACTTACCTGGCCCAGAAATTGGGAGCCAAACTCATTGTGCTTTTTGTGGTGGAAGAACTTGCCAAGTACGCCAATTTTTATGTCCCCCACAGTGCTCTGGATAATCTTGAGGCCGAACTTATGGAATCCGCCCAAAAAAAGATGGAAAACTTCGTAGAGGAACATCTGGAAAACTTTCCGGTGGAGACTTTAGTGAGACGGGGGGATATTCCCGAGGAAATCGTGAAGGTGGCCGAGGAGAAGGGAGCAGACCTCATTGTTATGGGAACGCACGGGCGCAAAGGCCTTGAAAAGGTCCTCCTTGGGAGCGTAGCTGAAAGGGTGGTTAAGACTGCAACCTGTCCGGTGATGACAGTTAATCCCTATCGCGTTAAAAAGTAGGCTCACGATTCTCGAAGAAAGGGGAGAGCGAGATGGAAAAAGCTAAAATGGTAGTAGTGGGCGCAGGCCCGGCTGGTATCGCGGTGGCGGTGGAAGCCAGAGCCGCCGGAATTGAGCCTGTTATTGTCCTGGAGAGGGCAGACAAACCCTGTGCTACCATTCATAAGTTCTATCATCCTGGAAAACGGGTAGATGCCGTTTACAGGAAAGTTAAAGTAGATCCTATCGGAATCTGCCGTTTCGACACCTGCAGTAAAGAAGAATTTCTGGAACTGATAGAAAAATACATCAAGGATTATCAGCTTGACATTCGCTGTAACCAGGAGGTCCACAAGATCGAGAAAATAG
>JALSPN010000045.1 GCA_026985945.1 Thermodesulfobacteriales bacterium | reverse complement strand
GCCGCAGCACAGTGATGGCCTGTTCACGGGCTTTCTGTGGCTCTTTCTGGGCCAGAAGAAGCCTGGCATAAAGGAGCCTGGTCTTGAGGACCAGGGGATTGAGCTCAATGGCCTTCTCAAACGCCTTCCGGGCCTCCCCGGCCTTTCCCTGCAGGAGTTTTATCACGCCGATGAAATGATAAGCCTCAGCCAAACGGGGCCTCTTTTGAGCTACATATTCGAAATCTTCAAGGGCTTCAGAAAGAAGCCCCTTGGCCAGGCGTATCTTTCCGCGCACCAGGCGTGCTACCACATGCCCCTGGTCTTTCTCAAGGACTTCTTTGGCCAGCTTTTCGGCCTCTTTTTGGTTACGGGCCTCTATTTCCAGATAGGCAAGCTGGGCTTTGAGATCGAGAGAGTCCGGCCATTTTTTGAGATCCTGGCGGGCAAGTTCAAGGGCCTTCTCAAGCCGGCCCGTTCGCCGATAAAATTCAATCAGGGTCAATTGCCCTTTAATGCTTTCGGGGTGTTCCCTGTTCCAGGCGGTTAAAAATTCCTCGGCCTCTTTTATTTTCCCTTGGGCCAGATAAAGCGAAACGAGTTGCTGGACAAAACGAAAATGCTTGGGAAATTTCTCCACCATTTGCTTGAGGAGGTTTTCGGCCTCCTCGGTCTTTCCCTCCTCAAGATAAGCCCGTAACAAAAGTTCATGTAAGAAGACATTTTTCGGGGCGTAAGACAGGGCTTGTTTGATCTTGAGGAGGGCCTCCTCGGGCTTTCCTTCCTGGCGCAATATCTGAGAGACGATTACCAGGGCTTCGACATTTTTAGGATCTAGCGATAGGACCTTATCGGCTATCTTTTGGGCCTCTGAGAGTTTCTTTTGGCGCAGGCGTAAGGAAGCCAGCGTCACCAGAGCCTTTATATTTTCGGGCTCTTTTTTGAGGATGTATTCCAGGTGGTTTTCCGCCTCCTCATATTTGCCAGCAGCAATCAAGAGAGAGGCCAGCTTGAGGCGGGCCTCTAAGTTTTCCGGATCTACGTCCACCGTTTTGCGATATTCGGAAAGGGCCCGACGCAGATCGCCAAACTTGAGATAGATCTCCGCCAGCTGATAATGGGCCTGGGGGTTTTTGGGATCAAGCTGAATAACATTCCGAAATTCAATAGCAGCTTCCCGTAATTTACCTTCCTTGGCAAAGGCAAGCCCTCGCTGTAAGTGTTTATTAATCTTTTCTTCTGGTGAGCTACAACCAAGGAAAAGAAGTACCAAAAAAGAAACTAGGATAAAGCGCCATTTTTTCATAAGATTACTCCTTTTGCGACCAGATATTTCCTTATAACCAATTCGGTTTTAAAAACCAAGATCCTGAAGAAAATTTCGTAAATAAAAAGGGGGACCTTAAGGTCCCCCCTTTTGTTTAGGCTTATCAGGAAAAAATATCAGAGTTCGAGGGTCTTTACCATTTTGACCGAGGGGAGTTCCTCAAGTTTTTGTATCAGCGATTCTGGAACAGGCTGATCTACACAAAGGAGAATAATGTTTACTTTTTTGGCCGGTTCCTGCCCCACGTGCATGCGTGAAATATTGAGCCCTGCCTCGCCGATAGTAATCCCGATCTGACCTATTACTCCGGGCCTGTCCTCGTTCATAATGTAGAGAAGGTGGCCCTCCGGAATGGCATCCAGACGGAAATTATTTATCTGGACGATGCGCGGTTCCTGTTTCCCGAAGATAGTCCCGGAGACCACGTTTTCTCCCCCCGGAAACTTGATCCGGGTCTTAATCAGGTTCAGGAAGTCTTCTGCGGTATTTACTTTACTTTCGGTAACCCTGATTCCCCTTTCCTTGGCCCTGATGGGGGCGTTTACATAATTCACATCTTCTCTAAGGGCCGGTGCAAGAAGGCCTTTGAGAAGGGCCACCGTTAAGGGTTTGGTGTCCAGATTGGCCACATCTCCCTGGTATTCGATGTTCACTTCCTGGATCGGCCCTTCGGCCAGCTGGGCCTGAAGGGCCCCAAGTCTTTCGGCCAGAATGAGATAGGGCTTAAGAACAGGCAGAAGCTCCGCGGAGACAGAAGGCATATTTACGGCATTTCGCACCACCCCGTGGATCAAAAAGTCCACCACCTGAGAGGCCACCGCCAGGGCCACATTTTTCTGGGCCTCAACGGTTGAAGCTCCAAGATGAGGGGTGCAGATAAAATTTTCAAGCTTTAAGAGAGGGTAGTCCGGAGGGGGAGGTTCTTGTTCAAAAACATCAAGGGCCGCCCCGGCTACCTTCCCTGAAAGCATGGCTTCGTAAAGATCATTCTCGTTGACAATCCCTCCCCGGGCACAGTGGATAAACATTACCCCGTCTTTCATCCTGTCAAACTTTTCTTTGTTGATAAAACCCCGGGTTTCTTTGGTGAGAGGGACGTGAATGGTAATAAAATCGGCCTGAGGTAAAAGCTCGTCAAGCTCCATGATCTCAATCCCCATTTTGGCGGCCTGCTCCGGATTTACATAGGGATCATAAGCAATAACCCGCATCTTGAGCCCTTTGGCACGCTCTGCAACCACAGACCCTATCCGCCCGAGGCCGATAATCCCCAGCGTCTTTCCGGTTATCTCGCGCCCCATAAATTTTTTCTTCTCCCACTTTCCGGCCTTCATGGAGGCGGTGGCCTGCGGGATATTACGGGCCAGGGCCATCATCATGGCGATAGTGTGTTCGGCGGCAGAAACGGTATTGCCCCCGGGACAGTTCATTACTACTATTCCGCGCCTGTTAGCAGCCTCGATATCTACGTTGTCAAGACCTGTCCCGGCTCGGGCAATAAGTCTTAGCCTGGGAGCAGCTTCGATAACGTCTGCGGTCATCTTGGTGGCGCTTCGAATAATGATGGCTTCCACATCTTTTTGAAGTTCTGCGATAAGGTCTTCTCTGGAAAGACCTGTCTTAACTTCTACCTCAAGACCGGCATCTTTAAGGATCTTGATCCCGTCTTCAGCGATTGGGTCTGAAATTAAAACCTTCATCTTTGAGCCTCCAAAAAGTATTTTTGAGCCGCAGAAACTCCGGCTCCAAGTGTGATCTGATAGCCGAGTTCGCTCAGAGCCATCTCCAAAGTGGCCAGAGCAAGTATTACGTCAAGTTCACTCTGGTAACCCAGGTGGGCGATCCGCACCACTTTACCCTTAAGTTTGGCCTGCCCTCCGGCCATGGTGACCCTGTATTTTTCTCGCATAAGTTTCATCAGCTTGGCCCCGTCAACTCCTTCTGGAACTTTTACGATAGTGAGGGCCTCACAGGGTTCTTTGGCAAAGAGCTCAAGCCCCAGGGTCTTAATACCTGCCCGACAGGCCCCCGCAAGCAAACGATAATGGGCAAAAAGCCTCTCAAGCCCCACTTCCCGAATGCGAGAAAGGACCTCGGAAAGCCCATAAAGAAGAGAGACTGCCGGAGTAAAAGCGGTGGTTTCTTTCTCAAGGGCCTTAAATTCCCTGCGAAAATCAAAATAATACCGGGGCCCCGAGGTCTCTTCTGCCCTTTTTCGAGCACGAGCCGAAAGCGCCACAAAAGAAAGCCCTGGTGGCAGTGCCAGACTCTTTTGAGAGCCGGCCACCATGGCATCTATCCCGAGTTCGTCAAAAGGCAGGGGATAGACCCCAAGGGCTGAGATCGCATCCACCACCAGAAGTGTTTCTCTTTCCCGGGTGAGAGGAGCTATCTGCTCTACCGGGTGTTTGACCCCGGTTGAGGTTTCGTGGGCCTGGATCAAAAGCCCTCGGGCTTCAGGATGGGCCTTAAGAACTTCGGCTACCGTCTCCACTTCTACCGCTTCTCCCCAGGGGACATCAATATAAACCGGTTTTAAACCGTAAATTTCCGCAAGCTCTCCCCAGCGCTCTCCGAACTTGCCCCCTCGAACCACGATTACCTCTTCTCCAGGAGAGAAAAGATTGGCCACGCAGGCTTCCATGGCCCCGGTGCCAGAAGAGGCAAAAAAGAGGACTTCTTCCCGGGTTTGAAAGAGATATTTCAGGTCTTCTCTAATCCTTTTTAAAATGGCCGAAAATTCTGGTAGGCGGTGGTGAATAACTGGCCTGGCCATGGCCAGGAGAGCCCGGGGGGGAACAGGAACAGGGCCAGGGGTTAGAAGAAATTTCTTGTTTAAAAGGTCCATGTTTGGAAAGATCCTCCTTTTTTGGAAAAATCTAGTGAGATATTGCCTCAGAAGTGTTAAATCTTCAAGTCAAAGAGACCGAAAGCATTAACAAATAAAAATCAAAAACGGAGGGAGAGATGCGAAAACTTTTCTTTTTGTTTGTGGGGTTGGTTTTGTGGGTTGGAAGCGGGCTGGCAGCCGAAAGTTGCCCCTCCCCAGCGAAGCTCAAGGGCATCTTGAAGGGGCTTTTTGCCAGGCAGGAGTTTAAAGTGGCAAGTGTGCGTTCGGCACCGGTTCCGGGAATCTGTGAGGTAATACTTGAGACTCAGGGCGGGAAAAAGCTTACCTATGTAGATTCTTCCGGCCGCTATCTCATCGTAGGAAGAATCATAGACATCAGGGCCCGGAAAGACCTTACCCGTGAGCGCGTCATCGAACTCAACCGTCTTCCAGCGGCCAAAATAAAAGAGCTTGAAAACCTGGTGGCCTTCTCAGTGGGGAAAGGCCCGGAGATTTTTCTGGTCACCGATCCTGATTGTCCGCACTGTAAGCGGGCGGAAAAAATTCTTCTTCCTCTGGTAAAAGAGGGAAAGATCCGGGTGAAGGTAATTCTCTTTCCTCTTGAGGCCCTGCATCCCAAGGCCAAAGAAAAGGCCGTGGCCATTATTTGCGATGGAAAAGGCCTTGAAGCCCTTATAGAGGGTTATCAGGGGAAGCAATGCCAGAAGGGCAAAGAAAAAGTAGAAAAGACTCTCGCTACCCTGCCCAAACTGGGCATCCGCGCCACCCCGACTTATATTTTTCCTGACGGAAAGGTCATCTCTGGAGTATTGAGTGCGGAACAAATTTTAAAGATGGTGAGGTAATATGGGAAAGGTAGTGGGTTTAAACGAGGCCGAAAAGGCCCTACTTCTTTACATTGCAAGGGAAAGCATCGCTAGCGCCTTGGAGGGCAGGCCCCCGCGCCTGCCCCAGGAAGTGCCCCCAAAGCTCCTTGAGCATTACGGGGCTTTTGTAACCTTAGAAAAACACGGGCAGCTTCGGGGTTGTATCGGGACTTTTCACGCCGATCAACCCCTTTATAAAATCGTCTTTGAGATGGCCCGTTCTGCAGCCTTCAACGACCCCCGTTTCCCTCCCCTGGCGCCTGAAGAACTTCCTGAAATCGAAATCGAAATTTCGGTTCTCTCTCCCATGTGGCGGGCGCAAAGTATTGAGGAAATAGAAGTTGGTAAACACGGCATTTATATCATCAGGGGGCTTAACAGGGGGGTGTTACTTCCCCAGGTAGCGGTGGAATACGGCTGGGACCGGGAGACCTTTCTTGACCACACCTGCCTTAAAGCCGGGTTGCCACCTGGATGCTGGCAGGACCCGGAAACAGAAATTTATCTCTTCACCGCGGAGATTTTTAGCGAGAAAGACCTGAACCTGAAACCACAATATGGGCCTCATTAAGGTGACGGCTCTCGTAGAGTTTACGAGTTACTGAAGCCCTGGTGTGAAGAGAGGGGCTCAAATGTCCTAGTGTTTCCACAATAGGTCGGATCATAGCACAGGCGCCAGACAAGATGCGATATGTTCCCCAGAAGCTAGATGCTCGAGGAAGGACGAAGCCCGTAAAGCACAAGAAGAATTAAGGAAACCCAAGAGACTCAAGGTATCGGCTTTGGAGTTTTGGACTTGATAGAAAGGTTAAGGGATGGAATTCGGCGCTACATATTGAGACCTTTGCAAAACATCTTTTCTTAAGGCCCAGTCAAGATCCGTTCCTATTTTTCGTTTCGAAAAATAGGAACGGATCCCCCTGTAATTGTGCTTGCAACACACTGCTCTTAGCTATCTTGCAAAGGTCTCATATTGACGCCGGCTCATTGAAAAATATCCTGAGTGCCAAAGTTCTTGGACCAATACACCTACGCCGGCTCAGGACCCTCTCCTGTACATTTTTTCTTTTGGCTTTCATCGGATTTTCTTTTGGCATTAAAATATTGCGAGGTATGGCATATTTCGCTCGAACTTTTACCGTGGAAGATCTCAAGAAAGTGATTGAAGCCGTGCTTTTTGCAGCCGGGAGAGTTGTTACCTTAAAAGATTTGAAAGCCCTTTTTCCGGAAAACGATCCTGAAGATATAAAAGAGGCCCTGAGACAGCTTAAAAAGGACTACGAGAAAAGAGGAGTCGTTTTGAAAGAGGTGGCCGGAGGTTTTCGCCTGGAGACCTTACCCGAGTTTGCTCCTTACATTCAGAGGATAAAACAAGGGGCCCCCCCGCGACTTTCGCGTGCGGCGCTCGAGACTCTGGCAGTCATCGCTTACAAACAACCCCTCACAAAGGCTGAAATAGAAGTCCTGCGAGGAGTTGATAGCAGCGGTGCTCTCAAAACACTGCTTGAGAAAGGGCTTATCAAAATTGCAGGTCGCAAAGATGTTCCTGGAAGACCTCTTCTTTATGCTACTACCTCCAGATTTCTGGAGGTTTTTGGCCTCAAAGACCTCTCAGAACTTCCGCCCCTTAAAGAGTTTGAAAAACTCCTGGAGGAAAAATGATTCGTGAAGATGTAAGAGAAGAGGCAGAGATTATTCGCCACTCTGGAGAAATCCCCGAAGTGGCCTTCTGGAACAGTATTTATTACCTTACTTCAGACGAAGAAGGCCCTCTTTTGAAACTTACCTCACAGGAGATTCGACACCTTAAAAAGGCTGTAGTCGAACGATATTTAATAATTATCGAAAGGGACCTGACGGTGGAAAACATAGGAAAATCTTTTTACAGGGGAGTTTCACGGGCAATGGTGAATTGGGAAAGACTTTCTTCCTTTGCCAGACGAGAAGGCTTTTCTCAGGAGGCCCTCAGACAGCAAGTAATCGAAAAATTTCGTCGATTTTTAAGGGAAATATCTTCAAATAGTCTCAAAATTGATGTCCCTTCTGGTAAGCTTGCTTCCTGGTTGAGAAAGAGACTTGCCTGTTCTCCCCAAATCCTATCTTAAAAGGAGGAAAGAAATGATCTATCTGGTATATGTAACGGCAGGAAGTGAAGAAGAAGCCCGAGGTCTTGCACGGCAGGTGGTAGAAAAACGTCTGGCAGCCTGTGCCAATATCTATCCGCAAATAATTTCTTATTACTGGTGGGAGGGAAAACTTCAGGAAGACAAAGAAGTCTCTCTCATTTTTAAAACCAGTTCTCAAAAAGTCGAAAAGTTAATCGAGATGATAAAAGAGATTCATTCTTACAGTTGTCCCTGTGTTCTGGCCTGGCCAGTTGAAAAAGGCTATCCGCCCTTTATGGCCTGGGTGGAAGAGGAGACCGGAAAATAAAAAGGAGGTAGTTCTATGCGTTTTCTTTCTCATCTTTTGGCAGTGGGAGTGGTTTTTTTGGTGCTGGCCTGCACTTCAAGTCAGGTGCAAACCCAAGTAGATAATACGGGGCCCTCTCCAGGGCAGGTGCTAACTTATAACGGTCCTAAAGCACGCATTGCGGTGGCCAGTTTCAAGTGCAAAGCGGCCAAATGCTCCGGACAAATCGGTTCTGGAATTTCCGATATGCTTGCCACGGCCCTTTTTCGCACCGGCCGTTTTATCGTGCTTGAGCGGGGAGAAGGCCTTAAAGCCATCCAGGAGGAGCTCAACCTTGGCCAATCCGGCTATGTAAGACAAGGAGCTGCCCCGCAGATCGGTCAGATGGAAGGAGCAGACATTCTGGTTATCGGAGCCATTACCGCTTTCGAGCCCGAAGCTTCAGGAATCGGTGGAGGCGGAGTGGTGATTCCCTACAAAATTCCCTTTTTTGGAGGAGCCCGTTTGAAGAAAAAACAGGCTTACATTGCGGCAGACATTCGTCTCGTTGACGTTCGCACCGGCCGTGTAATTTCCGCAACCAGTGTAGAAGGTAAAGCTTCCTCGTGGAAGGTTGGAGGAGCTATGGGAGGTGTGCTGGGTAGCGTGGCTTTGGGAGGAGGGCTTGAAGGTTATAAAAATACGCCCATGGAAAAAGCCGTGCGGGTAATGTTATACAACGCCATAAATGCCATCTCTCAAATGGTTCCAGAAAATTACTATCGCTGGGGAGAAAACAATCAAAATCAAAACCGCCAGAAGCATTAAGTAAAGAGGAGGGGAGGTATGGAAGAGGCGTTTATCAGGTCTCTTCTGCCTGCAGAAAGGGTGCAGGAATTTTTTGAGGCCTTTTATTTTGGCGAAGAACCGGCTTATGATCTGGAGCTCGGTTTAAGGGATTGGGACCCGGAAAGGCTTCTCCTTACTCTCGAATTGCGTCTTAAGGCCCGGCCGGGGAAATGCCTGGCTTGCAATCTAACTTCCGGGCTTCCGGAAGTCTTCAAGCGCCACCCAATACTCAACTTGGCCGGGATAGCAGAAAAGGCAGTAAAAGGTCTGGGAGATGGTTATGCCCTGAAGTCCTGGGAACTGGGATGGACAGAGCAGGTGAATCGAGATCTCCATGTAATTCCCATGGTAATAAAGGTGTGTAACGACAAATACTAGGAGCATTTTTTAGTCGACATTCTTTCGGGATCCGTTCCTATTTTTTCGGAACGAAAAATGGGAACGGGTCCTTTTAACGATGTCGGTTGTTTAGTGCTCCCATTAATAAAATCCGGAGGAGATATGTTTAAAAAATGTTCTTTTCTATTTGTCTTCTTTCTCTTTGTGGGGGAAGTTCTGGCCTTTAACCTGCCTCCGTATGGCAAACTGTGTGGGGAACTGAAGGATCTTTCTGGCTGGAAGGCTGAAAAGTGTAACGGCCTTAATGCCACCAACCCCATGGGGGAGATGGCTTCCGCAACCCGCACCTACACCAGAGACAACCTGAAGCTGGAGGTTAATCTCGTTCTGGGCACAGCGGCCATGGCTATGGCCACCCCCATGGCCTTTCAGCAGTCTCTGGAAATGAATTCTCCTGAGGAATACCTTAAAGTTTCTAACATAGACGGCTTTAAGGTAAGTATCCATTACGACAAGAAGGGTCATAGCGGGGCGGTGGCGGTATTCCTCAGCGATCCCCCCAAGAATATGAATCCTGAAAGTATGAGCCGCATGGCCATGCTGATAGTCAATTTCCAGAACATGGACTGGAAGGAAGCCCTTTCCTGGGCCAAAAAGTTTGACTGGAAGGCCATCAAGGCTTCTTTAAAATAGACTCTGGTGAAGAAAGGCCTTTTCTTTACGGGAGACAAGTCTGGTTTTAGCTCCGATAAGGAGGGGAAAGTTGTTAGCGGTGTGCCCCACAGGAAGCTCCGCTACTGTGGGGCCGTCAAAATATTCGTAAACGAGTTCCCTTAAACCGTTGACATCTACCCCTTTGAACTCACCCAGAGCCAGGCCCGAAATCCTCTGGAAGACCCCGGCATGATAAAGCTGGGTGAAGAGGCGATCTATACGATAAAGGTCTTCGTTTATTTCTTCCAGAAATAGTATCTTCCCGGAAAGGTCCGGAAACCACCTGGTTCCCAAAAGGCTTACCAGGGAAACGAGATTTCCTCCCAGAAGAAGCCCTTCTGTCTCGCCCTCTTCCCAGGATTTTCCGGTAAGAAAGATCTCTTCTCCGGCAAAAAGCAATTTTTTAAGGGCTGCTATGGCACAAATGCTGGTTTCATACAGGGAAGTGATTACCGGAGCATGAAGGGTGATGAGACCAAACCGGCCGGTGAAATAATTGAGTAAAATGCTTACATCGCTAAATCCTATGAGCCAAAAGGGTTTTCTAAGATCTATGAGATCCTCATCGAGCAGGGGAAGGAGTCGCAGGGCTCCATAACCACCACGGCTGGCCCAGAGAAAGTCAAATCCCTTTTCCAGAAGGGAGACAAAATGCCAGGCGCGTTCGTGGTCTCTGCCCGCAAGATACCGGCATCGTTTAAAACAGGCGTGAGAGACCCGAATATCGAGGCCCCAGCCTTGTAATAAGGCCAGATTTTTTTGAAATTTTTGATAATCTACCGCTCCAGAAGGAGAGAAAATGGCCCCTCTGGAATTGAAAGTGAGCAGTGGAGGAATCATGAAATCTTTTTACGGAACCAGATTATAAGACCTTCCAAAGTCAGATCCGGTTCAACTGTTTCGATCTTGGTTGCCAGTTGTTTCATTATAGGTGCCAGCCCTCCCGTAGCAATTACCTTTGGTTTCTCTTTAAATTCTTTACCCATAAGGGCCACGAGCCCATCCGTTAAAGCGGCAAACCCCCACAGGACCCCGCTTTTCATGGCAGAGATCGTATCCTTCCCGATAACCTCCTGGGGTGGTTCGGAAAGTTCCATGCGAGGCAAAAGGGAGGTTTTTTGAAAAAGACTTTCGGCTGCGGCCAGGAGTCCCGGAGCAATGGCGCCTCCCAAATAGGCCCCTTCTGGAGAGACACAATCAAAGGTGGTCGCTGTCCCGTAATCTACGATGATGAGGCCCTGGTGATATTTTTCCCAGCCAGCCAGGGCGTTCAGCACCCGGTCTGCCCCTACTTCACACGGATACCGCAGTTTGATGGGAATGCCGATTTTTTCTGGTAGGGCCACCAGGGTCCTTTCTACGCCGTAGGAAAAAGCCATCTCCTGCCAGGTTTTGGTAAGCGGAGGAACCACAGATCCGATTAAAAGAATTTTGATATCCGTTAAGGAAAATTTTTTAAGCCCCAGGATGCCATCGAGATGCAAGGCCAGTTCGTCAGGGCTCTGACGCAGGTTCGAAAAGAGGCGAAACCGGTAACAGATCTTCTGGCCGTCAAACAAGCCACAGGTGGTATTGGTATTTCCGATATCAACGGCAAGGATCATGAAAGAGCCCTTTTATTTTCAAGATACCAGAGGACCCAGCCGTCTTTTTCCTCTCGCCCTTTGATCTCTGCTCCTGACCAGAGGGCGGCTTCCAGTTCCTCTTCCATAGAAGGGGAAAAACCCGAAAGCAAATAATAGGGAGCTTTCCAGAAAGAAGGAAGACCGAAAAGATCCAGAAGAAGCCCTTTGAAAAGATTGGCCACTACCAGCTCTGCCCTAAGGGGTAGGACTTTGCGCACATCTTCACACATTACCCGGGCTCTGGAGTCCAGGCCGTTGAGCTTGAGATTTTTCTCGGTAAGGGCGACACATAAAGGGTTAAAATCAACCGCCAGCGTTTTTGCACCCAGAGCAGTAAGGAGCAGACTCAAAAGCCCGGCTCCGCAACCGAGATCAGCGGCCGTCCTTAAGGGCCCTACTTCTTTCCAGAGGCGGTAAATCCAGGAAAGACAGAGCCTGGTGGTGGGATGGTTCCCCGAACCGAAAACCACCCCCGGATCAAAAAGGAGCCCCTCTCCTTTTTGCCAGACGGGTCTCAAGGTGAAGGGGCCGATTGTGAGGGCCTCTACCTTGCGTCCCTCTCCCCATTCGTCATAGCTTACTTCCGCTTCGTCTTCCAGAATGAGCCCCAGTTCTCCGGCAATTTTTTGGACCACTTCTTTTTTGGGACGATGAAAGAAGAGAATGGCAAGATCGTCTTCTTCCCAGCAGCCGATAAAGTCTTCGTCTGCAATATGGTGGAGGGCCGGATGTTTCTTATTCAGGGAATAGAGATAGAGTTTTTCGTAACGCTGGTGCTTACCTCGTAGCATGACAGAATTTCTCCTTTTGAGAACGATAATAATCCGGGTTGGGGTAAAAATCAGGGGCTTTAAGGGCCCGCTCCAGGGCTAAAGAGGCGTAAATGCAGGCCCGGTCAGGATTACCATTGGCAAACCAGGCCTCTGCCAGTGTATCCAGATGGGTGGCAAGGAGCTTTTCTGCGGTGGCGGCCCGGGCTAAAAGGAGCCCGGCATGATAATCCCTTAAGGATTTGTCCCGAGCTGTAATCAGGATCCAGGCCATATTGTTTTTGACTTCCGGAAGAGATCTTTCTTCCAGGACCTTTTTATACCACAGGAGGGCCTCCTTTTCTTTTCCGAGTTCATAAGCCAGGTTTCCGAGTTCTTCCATGGTTTTTAGCTCTGGAAAAAGGCGAAAGTCGTGTTTAAGCATTCCGTAAAAGATATGAAGCTTGGCCCTCTCTTCCAGCTCCTCTTGAGGAACATTCCAGAAGAAAACTCCCAGAAGAGCCGAAACGAAAAGATAAAAAGAAAGCCAGAGGCGGACTTTGCGGTGGTGATTTTTGATAAGGGCAGGGTCTTTTTCCGCCGCCTGGAGGAAGGAGATTCTTTCACGAATACTGAAATGATGCCAGCTTGGCAGGTCTTCGGTATGGCCGGACAGGGCTGCAATCTTTTGAAAGGCCCTGATAAGCCCCTTAGCGGTTCCGAGGCTTTCCAGGCAATAGAGATCAGCCTGGCGTTCAAAGTTGCGAAGAAAAAAGCCGAGAAGAAAGCGAAAATAAAGGACCACCGCAAGGACTAATCCCAGGGTGAAGAGGGCCTCCGGGAGAAAAAAGCGCTCCGTGGGCAGGAAGGCGAGCAGTTCTGGAAAAGGAAAGTAGGCCAAGAAGGCCAGAAAAGCGGGGTAGAAGGCCAGATAAACGAGAAGGCTGAAAAGGACAAAAAACAAAAGTAGCCACAGGAGGTGGCGTTTTCTGAGGTGGCCTACCTCGTGGGCCACGACGGATAAAATTTCGGCCTCCTCCAGGGCCGCTAAAAGACCGGTAGCGAGAAGAAGGTATCTGAAGGGAGGTAAAACTCCTATGACCCCGGCCGTAAGAAGCCTCCCTGAAAAGGACTCCCAGAGGAGGATCTCTCTGATTTTCGTTCTCTGGCACTTGAGGTAGGCTTCAATCTGGTGGCGCAGGTTACTTTCGGGTAAAGGGTGACAATCCCAGAATTTGACTGCCAGAGGGGCCATGAAAAGGATCAAAGTGCCAAGAAAAATGCCCAGATAAACAAACTCCCCGGAAAGCCCCTTAAGTGGGAGAAACCTTCCCTCTAGAGAAAAGATCAAGTTCACCAGCCCCCAGGGAATCAAAAAAGGAAATAGAAATTTAAAATTGGACCACACGTAAGAAGAGGGGCTTAACTTTATGAAGGTATTTCGTTTTTCATAAAAGGCCGCGGTAAGCCACAAAATAAAAAGATAATGGAGAAAGAGAAACAGGCCTGCTAGATCGCGAAAAAAAGAAAAGTCGCGAAAAAGCCCTGGTATCCCCAGAAAGATGACATCCAGGGCAAAAAATAAAAAGGCCAGAAATTTCAAAAGGGCCTGCGTTCGTAGAAAGTCTTTTACGCTGCGGGTTCTTCTGAAACGAAAATAGACAATAAAGACGAAAACCCCCTCTTTTAAAAGGAAAAGGGGGAAAACCTCTCTTAAAGAGGTGTTTTCCGCCGGCCAGCCGGAAAACAAAATAAGGGCCAAGATGAGATAAATGGCATCCGTGTATAGCACGGATGCGATTATAACGGCGAATGTTAAAGAGAAAAGCCTTAAATTACATGAGACCAGGCCTCAGTAATGGTTTCTCTTACCGTGGTGAGATGTTCGATAATAGCCTGGTAAAGGTCTTCCGAAAGGCCCAGTTTGGAAAGTAGAGGGGCTGGGTCTCCTCTTTGCCCCCCCGGAAGGTTTACCAAATTTAGATTATGAACCGTCATGTCGGCCAATTTGATTATAGCGGGTTCAAAAAGAAAATGATTTTTGTAAAAGGGGTGGTGATGAAACCGAGCCACAAGGGCGAATCCTTCCGGAAGTCCCCAACGCTTGAGGAGCCATCGTCCTGTCCAGGTATGGGCCAGTCCGGCTTCCATTTCTTCTGCGAGAAGAGAGCGGCCACTTTCTTTTTGATTTAAGAGGATTTCTTCAAATCTCTCCGGAAAAAGGTGTACAAGGAGGACACGACCGATATCGTGCAAAAGGCCAAAGGTGAAAAATTTATCTTCATTTTTGAGGTCTAATGCCTGTGCAATGATACGGGCAGTTATCCCCGTTGAGATGGAATGAAGCCAAAATTCTCTTAAGTCAAAATCAGTCAGATTTTTAAGGGGCTTGAAGACACTAAAGACACAAATACTAAAAGCAATTTCGCTAACTTCTCTCACTCCAAGAATTACAATGGCACGTTCTAGGGAATGGATTTCTTTCTGAGTATTGACATAAGCCGAATTGGCTACTGAAAGGATCTTGGCGGTAAGAGACTGGTCATAACGTATTACCTCTTCAAGTTCTGAGATTTCTGGTTCTCCGGCAAGGAGGTCTAGAAGACGGTAGGCCACTTCTGGCAAAGTCGGAAGTTTTTTTACCTCCAGAATTTTATTGTGTGGGCTTCGAAATGGTAGCATATCATAGACTTCGGCCTTTAATTTTTCTTTCTTGAGAGGAGTTTTTTCCGCCTGCCCCTTGGCCATGTTTCCCCTCCTTTGCTCAAAAGCATCGGAAGACGGCCCTCAGAACATAAATTTGGGACGGGGCCGTGGCGGGCGTGGGATCCAGACTTTTTCCCCATCCAGAATATGACGTAACTCACACCCGAGCTCTTCCAGCCTCTGGGCGATAAAACGACGATGGCAGCGCCAGGGGAAACGCTCGGCACAAAGAATGACACTTCTTTTTCCAGAAGAAAGGGCCAGCAATTTCTGCATTCCCTCCCGGAAATTTTCCGTCTTCATGTAATTTTGATATCCTTCTTTCCGGTAGCCTCCAAGCTCTTTCCCCAACCAGATGTAAGCAACGCCCCGCAAAAGGAGTGCCTTTTCCAGGTTTTTGCGGGTAAAATGGGGAAAGCGACGGCTTTGAGGAAAGGACCGCACGTCTATTACCTGTTCAATGCCAAACTTTTGCAGAATTTCACAAAATTCTTCCAGGCTGCGGTTACTTGTCCCGAGGGTATAGATAATAGGCCTTCTTTTCTCCTCTTGTTTTTGCTTCACTTTGCCCTATCTTATAATGGATAACTCGCGCAGAGGAGGGGTGAGAAAATGCCCATTTACGAATTTGTTTGCAAAGATTGCCGCACCACCTTTGAAGCCCTTTGTTTTTCCAGGCAGGATCTTGACGAGATGCGTTGCCCCCGCTGTGGTAGCCGCAAGGTAAGCAAGCTCCTTTCCACTTTTAGCAGCCGGACAGGGTTCGGTCTTGGTGGGGCCCGCGGTTTTGGAGGAGGGTTTAGTGGAGGAAGTTGTGGTGGTGGTTCGGGCTTTGGTTTTGGCTGAGCATAAGAAGGCCGCCGGAGGTGGCTTAAAAGGGCGGGAGTTTGCCCGCCCGTCCTGGCAGGATGTTAAAGAAAATTGTTGTCTTTTTCCTCAGTATAACTTCTCACCTGGGTTATCCCGGTATTGTCCTTTTAATGGCTCTGGAGTCTTCTTTTTTTCCCTTCCCGAGTGAGATCGTAATTCCTCCCGCGGCTTATCTGGCTGCCAAAGGTGAATTCAGCCTTCCGTTGGTAATCTTTTCAGGGGTTTTAGGGAGCCTTCTCGGGGCCTGGTTTAATTATTTTCTGGCCCTACGGCTGGGGCGCCCCGTTCTCCAGAGACTTATCTGGCGTTACGGCAAATTTTTTCTTCTCCCCCCTGATACCCTGGAGAAGGTGGAGATTTTTTTTGACAAACACGGCCACATAAGCACCTTTGTGGGCCGGCTCATTCCGGGGGTAAGGCAATATATCAGCCTTCCGGCAGGCCTTGGGCGCATGAACTTTCTGCTTTTTACCCTCTACACCGCTTTAGGGGCAGGAATATGGGTGTGTGTGCTGGCTCTTTTGGGCTATTTTATCGGGACCAATGAGGAGCTCTTGCACCTCTGGCTCAAACGCAGCTCTACGGCTCTGGTTTTATTCTCGCTCTTAATGGTTACGCTTTATCTCTATTTTTATCGTCGCAAGAGGGCCTTTCGCCCGCCTTCAGGTGAAAAACCGCCCGCAACTTAAACATCTTTTCCGCCGGAAAATGGCGGGGTTTGAGCCCGGTCTGAGAGGCTATTTGTTCCAGAATACGCTCCACGACCTGGAAATCCCTGGCCACCAGGGTAAACCAGACATTGAAACGATGTTTGCGAAGATAACAGTGGGTGACTTCCGGGTAAGTAGCTATCTGGCGGGCAATCTCTTCTCTTTTCTCAGGCGGAGCCGCCACGGCGCAGAGGGTGGTCACAAAGCCGAGTTTTCTGGAATTGATACTGGCCCCGAAGTGGCGCAAGATCCCTTCTTTTTGGAGCTTTTTTAAGCGGCGGAGGATTTCTTCTTCAGGGATTCCGAGCTCCTCCGCCAGGGCTTTGAAGGGTTCGGAAACCAGGGGAAAGTCGTCCTGAATTCTTTCAAGAAGCCGCCTGTCTCTGGAGTCAAGCATTACACTTCGATCTTTACGATCTCAAAGACCCGCACTCCTTTAGGGGTTTGAACCTCAACCTCGTCTCCTTCCTCCTTGCCGATAAGGGCCCGCCCGATGGGCGAGGTAACGGAAATGCGCCCGTTTTCCACATCGGATTCAAAGGGGCCTACGAGCTGGTAGGTAACCTCTTCGTCGGTGTCCAGATCAAGCAGGGTAACTTTTACCCCGAACTGGACTTTTGAGGGGGCCTTTTTGGGAATATCAACCACCTCGGCCCGGGCTAAACGATCCGAAAGTTCCTGGATGCGGCCTTCTATATGGGCCTGCTTTTCTTTAGCCGCCTGATATTCCGCATTCTCCGAGATGTCTCCGTGGGCGCGAGCCTCTTCGATGGCCTTGATGATTTTCTGCCTTTCGGTGGTTTGCAGACGGCGAAGCTCTTCTCTTAGGGCTTCATAACCTTCTCGCGTCATGGGAATCCGCTCCATAATGGCCTCCATACCCATTATTTTCAAACGAATATAAAAAAACACCGCACTTTAGTGCGGTGTTTGGTCTCTCTTATCGACAGGTTGACTTACTTCAAAAAGAGCAAATCTCCAGCAGTAGCCAAAAATAATACCACACTTATGGCGCCGTTAAAGGTAAAAAATGAAAGATTAAGACGCGAAAGATCCTGCGGGCTGATAACGACCCGCTGGGCTATAAAAAGTGCAAGGGTTATCAAAAGTCCTAGATAATAAATCCAGGAAAGATCTGCCAGGTATCCTGTAAAGGCAAAGAGGAAGAAGGCCAGGGCATGGAAAACAGCCGAGATAAAGAAGGCCCTACGGCGCCCGAACCTGGCAGGGATGGAATAAAGCCCTTTCTGGCGGTCGAAGTCTTCGTCCAGACAGGCGTAAAGGATATCAAAGCCCGCCACCCAGAATAAAACCCCGGCAGAAAGAAGAAGAGGGATCAAATCAAAC
>JALSPN010000044.1 GCA_026985945.1 Thermodesulfobacteriales bacterium | reverse complement strand
GAAATAAAGACCAAAAAATTCGTGGAATTTTTGAAGAACCTGGGAGTTGAGGACGCTCTGGTGGTGGTTCCGGAGCGGGATGAGATTTTAGAAAAAAGTGCCCGTAATTTGCCAACGGTTAAGGTGCTGGCCGTTGAGGGGCTCAATGTTTACGACGTGTTGGACTACGAATATTTGCTTATAAAGCGTGAGGCTTTGCCAAAAATTGAGGAGAGGCTTTCGAAATGAAGGACCCGAGAGAGATCATTTTGCAGCCGGTGATTACAGAAAAGTCTATGTATCTCAAGGAGAAGAATAATCAGGTAACTTTTTGGGTCCATCCGGACGCCAACAAGATTGAGATCAAAAAGGCGGTGGAAGATCTCTTCAACGTCAAGGTGGAGAAGGTGCAGACGATTCGCGTGAAGGGAAAGCCCAAGCGCATTTATCGCTACGAAGGGCGGCGTTCGGTGAGAAAGAAGGCCATTGTAAGGCTGGCACCAGGTCAAACCATAGAATTCTTTGAAACGGTATAAGGGGTAAGAGTTATGCCTATCAAGAAGTGTAAGCCAACCTCACCCGGGCGTCGTTTTATGAGTTTCGTAATTGACCCGGACCTTACTCCTGGTAAGGAGCCGGAAAAGTCCCTCCTTGAGCCCTTACCAAAGAGCGGAGGGCGCAATAATTATGGTCGGGTAACTACCCGGTTTCGCGGGGGAGGGCACAAACGTCTCTACCGCAAGATCGATTTCAAGCGTGACAAAGACGGGATTCCGGCCAAGGTGGCAGCGATTGAATACGATCCCAACCGTTCGGCCAATATTGCCCTCTTGCATTATGCGGATGGAGAAAAGCGTTATATTATTGCGCCTCTGGGGCTTAAAGTGGGAGATGTTCTCATGTCCGGTGAAGAAGTAGAGGTAAAAGTAGGCAATTGTATGCCCCTTAAAAACATCCCCCTGGGAACAATTGTTCATAACATTGAGTTGCGGCCCGGTAAGGGAGGGCAGCTGGCGCGAGCCGCCGGGACTTTTGCCCAGCTTATGGCTAAAGAAGGCAATTATGCCCATTTGCGGCTTCCTTCAGGAGAGATCCGGATGGTTCATCTCAATTGCCGGGCGACTATTGGTCAGGTCGGCAATATTGATCATGAAAACGTTTCCATCGGGAAAGCAGGTCGTTCCCGCTGGCTTGGCAGGCGGCCTCATGTGCGAGGGGTAGCTATGAACCCGGTAGATCATCCCATGGGTGGTGGAGAAGGTCGGACCCACGGTGGCCGGCATCCCTGTTCTCCGTGGGGGCAGCTGGCCAAGGGGCTTAAGACCCGTGGTAAGAAACCTTCAGATAAATTTATCGTGAGAAGACGCAAGGGTTAGAGAGGTGAAATATGCCTAGGTCAAAGAAGAAAGGGCCTTTTGTAGATGAACATTTATTCAAAAAAGTGCGTAAGGCCCTTGAGACAGGAGATAAAAAGGTTATCAAGACCTGGAGTCGGCGTTCGACCATTTTGCCGGAATTTGTAGGTCTTACCTTTGCGGTCCATAACGGGCACAAGTTTATCCCGGTCTATGTTACGGAAAATATGGTGGGTCACAAACTGGGAGAGTTTGCCCCGACACGGACTTATCGGGGCCATGCTGCTGACAAAGGCAAAGTAAAAGGAAAGAAAAAATAGGAGTTTGCGATATGGAAGCGCGAGCGGTGGCCAGATACGTGCGGATTTCGCCTTATAAGGCACGCCTGGTAGTAGATCTTATTCGTGGCAAACCTGTGGATGAGGCCTTAAATATTTTACGTTTTACGCCGAAAAAAGCCGCTCGGTTGGTCCGGAAGGTTCTGGAATCGGCGATAGCGAATGCGGAACACAATTACCAGATGGATCCGGATCGTCTTTATGTCAAAAGGGCCTATGTAGATGAAGGGCCGCGGCTTAAGCGCCTCTGGCCGCGGGCCTTTGGTCGGGCAAGTCGGATCCTTAAAAGGACGAGTCATATTACTATCGTTGTAGAAGAGAAGCCTTAAGAGGAGGGTGGAAGTTGGGTCAGAAAGTAAATCCCATAGGCTTGAGGATCGGGATTACACGGACATGGGATTCCCGCTGGTTTGCAAAGAATGATTTTCCCCAGCTGGTCCATGAAGATTATAAGATTCGGCGTTACATCAAGGAGCGTCTGAAACACGCGGGGATCGCCAAGATTGAAATCGAAAGAGCCGCCAATAAAGTTCGTATTATTATTCATACGGCACGGCCGGGGATTGTCATCGGAAAGAAGGGGGCGGAGATCGAGGCCCTCAAAAAGGCCCTTGAGGAACTGACCGAAGGCAAAGAGATTCACATCGATATTGTAGAGGTCAGAAGGCCGGAGCTGGATGCTCAGCTGGTGGCGGAAAATATAGCTACGCAACTTGAGCGCCGGGTTTCTTTTAGACGAGCCATGAAACGGGCGGTAGCCTTGGCCATGCGCTTTGGAGCCCAGGGGATTCGGGTGCAATGTAAAGGACGTTTGGGAGGAGCGGAGATAGCGCGCAAGGAATGGTATCGGGAAGGGCGTGTGCCTCTTCATACGTTACGGGCTGATATTGACTACGGCTTTGCAGAGGCCAATACCAAATATGGGGTCATTGGGGTCAAGGTCTGGATTTTCAAAGGAGAGGTCTTGCCTGAGAAGGGTGAGATGCCGCCGCTTAATCTTTAGGAGGTAAGGAGCGATGCTTCTTCAGCCACGGAAGGTCAAATATCGGAAGCAACAAAAGGGCCGCAACCGGGGAAAGGCCTGGCGAGGGAATTATGTAGCGTTTGGAGAATTTGGTCTCCGGGCCCTTGGTCATTGCTGGTTGACGGCCCAGCAGATAGAGGCCGGGCGTGTGGCCATTGTGCGTCATGCCAAAAAGGGTGCCAAGGTCTGGATCAGGGTGTTTCCCGACAAGCCCATTACCAAAAAGCCTGCTGAAACCAGGATGGGAAAGGGAAAGGGAAATGTTGAAGGCTGGGTAGCGGTGATCAAGCCGGGCAGAATCATTTACGAGATCGAAGGGGTGCCGGAAGAAGTTGCCCGGCAGGCCTTGAAACTTGCAGCGGACAAGTTGCCCATCAAATGCAAGATTGTCTCGCGGGAGGATCGGTTATGAAGGCGGAAGAGTTGCGCCATCTTTCGGTGGTGGAGCTCCAGGAGAAGTTGCGCGAATTGCGTGAAGAGCTCTTTAATTTGCGTTTTCAAAAGTCTATTCACCAGCTTGAGAACCCGATGCGTATTCGGGAAGTCAAAAGGGATATTGCCCGGGTCCTGACGGTGATCCGGGAAAAAGAACTGGGAATTCGTGCTTGATAACAGAGGGTCATGAAGATGAGCGAAAAGAAGGCTAATCGGAAACAATTTGTGGGTATTGTGGTAAGCGACAAAATGGATAAAACCGTAGTGGTTATGGTAGAGCGGCTTATGCAACATCCGCTCTACAAGAAATACATCAAGAGACGCAAGAAGTTCATGGCCCATGATGAAGAAAACGCCTGTCGGATGGGCGATAAAGTTTTGATTGAGGAGACCAGACCTCTTTCCCGGCATAAGCGCTGGCGGGTCCGTCAAATTCTTGAGAGAGCCAAGGTTCTTGAGAAAGAAGAACAACCTGAAGGGCAGGAAGTTTAAGAAGGGTGGTGAAAGGCCATGATTCAACAGCAAACCTATCTTAACGTGGCAGACAATTCGGGCGCCAAGCGCATCATGTGCATTCGGGTACTTGGAGGTTCAGGGCGCCGTTACGCCCGGATTGGTGATGTAATCATCGCTTCGGTGAAGGAGGCCCTTCCCAATTCTAAGGTGAAGGCAGGAGATGTGGTGCGGGCCGTGGTTGTGCGCACCAAGAAGGAACAGCCCCGTTCAGACGGCACCTTGATTAAGTTTGATGAAAACGCTGCTGTTCTGATTAACCAGTGGGGGGAGCCGGTAGGGACACGTATTTTTGGTCCGGTAGGTCGAGAGTTGCGGGCCAAAAAATTTATGAAAATTATTTCTCTGGCACCAGAAGTGCTTTAAGGAGTGGGAGCCATGCCGCTTTTCAGGAGTAAACAGCGTCGAGATATAAAACCACATCAGGCTAAATGCCATATCAGGAAAGATGATCAGGTAGTGGTGATAGCGGGGAAAGATAAAGGAAAGATTGGCCGGGTGTTACAGGTCTTTCCTCGCCGGCAACGGGCCATCGTGGAAGGGGTAAACATTGTTAAGAGACACATGCGTCCCACTCCTTACGCTGAAGGTGGGATTGTGGAGAAACCGGCACCGATTCATATTTCCAATCTGATGGTCTTCTGTCCCAAGTGCACCCGGGGAGTTCGGATCGGACGCAAGATTTTAGAAGACGGCACAAAAGTCCGGGTGTGCAAAAAATGTGGTGAGATAATCGAAGCGAAGGAGTAGGTTCGCTATGTCCTGGCTCAAACAGTATTACGAAGAGGAAGTGGTTCCCAAACTGATGGAAAAATTTGAGTATGCCAACCGCCTGGAAGTCCCGCGTTTAAAAAAGATCTGTCTCAATATGGGGCTGGGAGAGGCGGTTCAAAATCCCAAGATTATTGATCAGGCGGTAGAAGAGCTGGCAATGATTTCCGGTCAAAGGCCGAGCATTCGTCGGGCCAGAAAGTCCATCGCAGCCTTTAAGCTGCGAGAGGGGATGCCCATTGGGGTTATGGTTACCCTCCGAAAGGACCGGATGTATGATTTTTTCATGCGCCTGATCAACATAGCTCTCCCACGGGTGCGTGATTTTCGGGGAGTTCCCACGAAGGGTTTTGATGGGCGTGGCAACTATACGCTGGGAATATCAGATCATACCATTTTCCCTGAGGTAGATCCTAACAAAGTAGAAAAGATCAAAGGCATGAATATTACTTTTGTTACCTCGGCAGAAACGGACGAAGAGGCCTTTGAGCTTTTGAAGCTCTTGGGTATGCCTTTTAAACGGAGGAGATAGGAATGCCCCGTAAAGCACAGATCGTAAAGGCCCTTAGAGAGCCAAAATTTAAGGTTCGCAAGAGAAACCGTTGTTCTATCTGCGGGAGGCCACGGGCCTATATTCGTCGCTTCGGATTGTGCCGAATTTGTTTTCGCAACCTGGCTTCCCAGGGGAAGATCCCGGGAGTACGGAAAGCAAGCTGGTAAGGGGTGTAGGCCATGATGACAGATCCTATTGCTGATATGTTGGCGCGTATAAGAAACGCCTGCCTGGTGCGGCACAAGAGTGTGGAGATTCCTGCTTCAAAGATGAAGCTGGCTATTGCCAAAATTCTCAAGGAAGAGGGCTACATTGAAGATTTCCGCTTTGTGCCGGAAGGGCCACAGGGGAAGATAGAAATCGTCCTGAAATATGATGAGAATAAGCGTCCTGTTATTGCCGGGATGCGTAAGGTTTCAAAGCCAGGGCGCCGGGTTTATGTCAAGAAAGACGAGCTCCCCAAGGTTTTGGGGGGGTATGGGATAGCCATTATTTCTACTTCTCAGGGAATTATGACGGATAAGGAAGCCCGCAAAAGGGGTATTGGCGGGGAAGTCATCTGTGAAGTCTGGTAGTGAGGTGAAGGGTTATGCTTTCGCGGATTGGTAGAAAACCTGTCCCTCTTCCTGACGGGGTAAAGGTGGAAATAACGGAAGAGAAGATCGTGGTTCAGGGGCCCAAGGGGCGGCTTGAAAAGCCGCGTCCTCCCCTGGTGGAGTTCAAGATCGAGGGCAAAGAGATTCAGGTCTTGCCGGCAGAGGTGCAGAAAAGGCTGGCACGCAAGGTAAAGGCTTTTCATGGTCTGGCACGAGCCCTTCTTAATAACTGGGTTGTCGGGGTAACACAGGGCTTTACCAGATCTCTTGACATTGTGGGGCTCGGCTACCGGGCCGAACTCAAGGGAGATACTCTGGTCTTAAATCTGGGTTATTCCCATCCTATCGAATTCAAGCTACCTCCTGGTATTACGGCCAAAGTTCAGAAGGGAGCCGGAGAAGTCCAGTTTCAGATTATCCTTGAGGGAATAGACAAGGAACTGGTAGGGCAGACGGCGGCAAATATCAGAAAACTTCGTCCCCCTGAGCCATATAAGGGTAAGGGGATTCGTTATACCGGAGAGAAAATCCTGCGTAAGGCCGGTAAGGGCGGCAAGAAATAGATATTAAGGTGAGAGGGCTATGGGGAGAACGAGTAAGAAAGTGCTGGCTCGTCTTAGGAGAAAGCGTCGGGTAAGAAAAAAGATTTTTGGCACACCGGAAAGGCCGCGGCTTTCGGTCTTTCGTTCCTGTAAGCACATTTATGCCCAGATAATTGATGATATTTCCGGGCGCACTCTGGTGGCGGCTTCTTCGCTGACCCCTCAAATTAGAGAGCGGCTGGCAGAACTCAAAAAAGAAGGTGGTAAAACGGCCGTAGCTAAAGCGGTGGGAGAGCTTATCGGGCAGAGGGCCCTGGAGGCGGGTATTAAGAAGGTGGTTTTTGACCGCGGAGGCTACAAGTATCACGGGCGTGTTAAGGCCCTTGCTGAAGGCGCTCGTGCCGCAGGATTAGAGTTTTAGCTAAGGGAGGTTTGAGCCTTGGTGGCATCACCAAAAGAAAACGAACAGTTGATTGAGAAGATAATCTTTATTAACCGGGTGGCTAAGGTTCACAAAGGAGGGCGTCGTTTCCGCTTTTCAGCGGTGGTTGTGGTAGGAGACGGGGCTGGAAGGGTAGGTTATGGTCTGGGCAAGGCCCCGGAAGTGCCTGATGCTATCCGGAAGGCCCTGGAAAAGGCCCGGAAGAACATGATAACGGTGCCGGTGATAGAGGGAACAATTCCTCATCCTATCATCGGAGAGTATGGAGCTGCCAAAGTGCTTTTAAAGCCAGGTCCTCCGGGGACGGGGGTTATCGCCGGCAGCACGGTGCGTGCCATTATGGACGCCGTGGGGATAAAAGATGTGGTCACAAAATGTATTCGCAGCACCAATCCTCACAACGTGGTTAAGGCCACTTTTAAGGCTCTGGAATCTCTCCAGAGCCCCGATTATGTGGCTAAAAAGCGAAATCTTTCCCAGGAAGAAGCGGTAGGTGAGGGCCATGGCGAAACAGCTTAAGATTACTTTGGTGCGGAGCAAGTACGGCTGGTCTAAAAAACAGCGGGCTACTATTGCGGCCCTTGGTTTGAGGCGCATCAGACATACCGTCATCCGTCCGGATAATCCCTGTATCCGGGGGATGATAGAAAAGGTCAAACATCTTGTAAGAGTGGAGGAGATCGATGGCTGAAGGCATCAGCCTTTCCAATCTTTCCCCTTTTCCGGGGTCAAAAAAGAAAGAGAAGCGGGTGGGGCGTGGCCCGGGTTCGGGTCATGGCAAGACTTCCTGTCGTGGTCATAAGGGGCAGAAGGCCCGCAAGGGCGGTGGGGTGCCACCCTGGTTTGAAGGGGGGCAGATGCCCATTTTGAGGCGGCTTCCCAAAAGGGGTTTTAAAAATCCCTTCCGTATTGAATATGCTGTTTTTAATGTGGGAGATCTTGCGAAGCGTTTTGAAGCCGGTGCAGAGATCAGTCCGGAGAGTCTCAGAGCGGCAAAGCTTTTAAAGGGCAAGCCCAAGCCCGTAAAAATCCTGGGAGATGGAGAGATAAATATTGCGCTTAAAGTCAGATGTCATGCCATTTCGGCTTCCGCTCGTCAAAAGATTGAAGCTGCCGGAGGTTCGGTGGAGATAATTCCTCTCAAAGGATAAAATATGTTACAGGCCAAAGGGATTGAGACTTTTGCCAACATTCCCGAGCTGCGCCGCCGGGTCTTTTTTCTCCTGGCGGCGCTTGCTATTTATCGGATAGCCGTCCAGATTCCTACCCCGGGGATCAATACCGATGCTTTAGTAGCCCTGTTTTCCCGTGCTGGGGGCACGATTTTCGGCTTTATTGACATGTTTTCTGGAGGGGCACTTCGTAAGCTTTCCATCTGTGCCCTGGGGATCATGCCTTATATCAGTGCTTCCATTATTTTGCAGCTTCTGACGGTGGTCTTTCCCAGCATCAAAGAGATGCAGCGGGAAGGCCCTGAGGGGCGTCGCAAAATTGCCTATTATACTCGCTATTTAACCGTGGCCATCTGTCTGGTGCAGGGTTTCGGTATCGCCATTGGCCTTGAGAAAATGACCGGCCCTAACGGGGAGCCGATTGTGATGTTTCCGGGCTGGGGGTTTCGTCTCCTGACCATGCTTACCCTTACCACGGGGACGGTCTTTTTGATGTGGCTTGGGGAACAGATGACAGAACACGGCATTGGCAATGGTATTTCCATGCTCATTTTTGCCGGAATTGTGGCCCGTATGCCCTCAGCCATCATGAATACCATCCGCTTTGTAAAGACCGGAGAGCTTTCTCCGCTAGTGCTTCTTTTTATTCTGGTTCTGGTAGTAGGGGTGGTGGCCTTTACGGTTTTCATGGAAAGGGCCCAGCGCCGGATACCGATCCATTATGCGCGAAGGCAGGTAGGACGTCAGATCGTAGGGGGGCAGAGCACCTATTTGCCGCTTAAGGTTAATATGGCCGGTGTCATTCCACCGATTTTTGCTTCTTCCGTGCTCATGTTTCCGGCCACCGTGGCCAGTTTTGTGCCGCTTGAGGCCTTTCAACAGGTGGCCTCTTTCTTTCGGCCTGGCAATCTCATTTACGAGCTTCTCTTTGTGGGGCTGATAATCTTTTTCTGTTACTTCTACACGGCCATCATTTTCAATCCCGAAGAAGTAGCGGAGAATCTTCAGAAATACGGAGGATTTATCCCTGGGATCAGGCCAGGAAGGGCTACGGCCGAATTTTTGGACAAAGTTCTTACTCGTATTACCTTAATAGGCGCTCTTTACGTTTCTGCCATTTGCGTTTTACCCACCATTTTGATAGCTAAATTTAATGTCCCCTTCTATTTCGGGGGCACGGCGCTATTAATTGTTGTGGGAGTGGCCATGGATACCATGGCCCAGATTGAGGCCCATTTATTGACGCGCCACTACGATGGCCTCATGAAACAGGGGCGTTTACGAGGCCGGCGCTAATTTCAGTAAAGGAGGGGAACAATGAACATCGTCTTTTTAGGACCGCCGGGGGCAGGCAAAGGTACACAGGCCAAAAGGATTGCTGAAAAATATGGGATTCCGCAAATTTCTACCGGGGATATGTTTCGTGAGCACCTCTCCAAGGGGACGGAGCTCGGTAAAAAGGCCAAGGAATACATGGACAAGGGGGCCCTGGTACCGGATGAGATCGTCCTCGGGATGGTAGAAGAACGCCTTAAGCAGCCCGATTGTGAGAAGGGTTTTATTCTGGATGGTTTTCCCCGCACGGTTCCGCAGGCAGAGGCCCTTGATAAACTGCTTGAAAAGCTGGGCAAGAAGATCGACTACGCCATCTTGATTGACGTTCCGGACGAAGAACTGGTAAAGCGTCTTACCGGGCGGCGCACTTGCAAGAAGTGCGGGATGATGTATCATGTTATGTTCAAACCGCCCAAAGAAGAAGGCAAGTGTGACGTCTGTGGTGGCGAGCTTTATCAGCGGGCGGACGATAATGAAGAGACGGTTCGTAACCGTTTAAAGGTCTATCACGAGCAGACAGAGCCTATTATTTCTTATTATGAGAAAAAGGGAGTTCTTCACCGCATAGACGGGATGGGCTCCATAGAAGAGATTTTTAATCGTATTGTGCAGTTGCTTGGCGGATAAAGTTGCGAAAGGCTAAATTAGTAAAAACCCCCAGGGGGCCGGCCAAAATAAAGATAAAGGCTCCCTGGGAAATTAATTTATTGCGTAAAGCAAACGCTATTGTTGCGGAGGTTCTTTACAAGTTAAAAGAAATTATTGCTCCAGGTATTTCGGCCTGGGAACTCAATAAAATTGCCGAAGAGATAGCCAGGGGAAGGGGGGCCCTGCCGGCCTTTAAGGGTTATCGGGGCTACCCCTTTAGTTTGTGTGTTTCGGTAAACGAAGAAGTGGTGCACGGTTTGCCGCTTAAGGAGAAGGTCCTTAAGGAGGGTGATATCGTTAGTTTAGATTTTGGCGCGGTTTACGAAGGCTATATCGGAGATGCAGCGATCACAGTGCCGGTGGGAAAGGTTTCTCCGGAAGCTGAGCGGCTCATGGAGGTGACCGAAAAAGCACTTTACAAGGCTATCGAAAAGGCAAGGGTCGGAAACAGGGTGCAGGACATTTCTTATACCATTCAGAAATTTGTGGAGAAGAAGGGCTATAACGTGATCCGGGATTTTGTGGGTCATGGTGTGGGCCAATCTTTACACGAACCACCTGAAGTGCCCAATTTTGGAAAGCGGGGGAAGGGGCCACGGCTTTTGGCGGGTATGGTGCTTGCCATTGAGCCCATGGTGGTGACTGGAAGTCACGAGATAGAGATCCTTCCTGACGGTTGGACGGCCGTAACCAAGGATCGGGGCCTTGCCGCCCATTTTGAACATTCCATAGTGGTGACGGTGAAGGGGCCAGAAATCTTATCAAGATTGTGAGGGGTGAATATGCCAAAGGAAGAAGCCATTCAGGTGGAAGGAACCGTGGTGGAGGCCCTGCCAAACGCGATGTTTCGGGTAGAACTGGAGACAGGGCACAAGGTTTTGGCCCATATTTCAGGGAAGATGCGGGTTCACTACATTCGCATCCTTCCCGGAGATAAAGTCATTGTGGAGCTTTCCCCTTACGATCTAACACGGGGGCGCATTGTTTACCGTGGTTCCAAAAAAGATCGCAAGAAAGGGTAGGTGAGAAAATGAAAGTTCAGGCATCAGTCAAAAAGAGATGTCGGAAGTGCAAGATTATCAAACGCAAAGGCGTGGTGCGGGTGATTTGTGAAAATCCCCGCCACAAGCAAAGACAGGGTTAAAAAATAAAAGAAGGAGGTAGAGGCGTTGCCACGGATAGCAGGTGTCGATATTCCGGACAATAAGCGCATCGAAATCGCCCTTACTTATATTTATGGTATTGGCCGGACTCTGGCCCAAAAGATCCTCACCCAGGCGGAGGTGGACTGGAACAAAAAAACGAAAGATCTTACCGAAGAGGAGCTAACTCGCATCCGCCAGATAGTAGAGCGTCAATACAAGGTGGAGGGAGATCTTCGCAGGGAGGTATCTGCCAATATCAAGCGCCTGATGGATATGGGTTGTTACAGGGGGCTTAGGCATCGGATGGGCCTTCCGGTCCGTGGCCAGCGGACCCGTTCCAACGCCCGGACGCGAAAGGGCCCGAGACCTTCTTCTCTTCGTGGTAGACGTAAAAAGTAAGGAGTGGGAACGATGGCAAGACGAAGAAGACCCAGGGGTAAAAAAAGGGAGAAAAAGAACATTCCAGAAGGAATTGCACACATTCACGCCACTTTTAACAACACGATCGTTACCATTACAGACAAGCAGGGTAATACGGTGGCCTGGGCCAGCGGAGGCACTGAGGGTTTCAAGGGTTCCCGAAAGGGGACCCCTTATGCGGCACAACTTGCGGCGCAGGCTGCAGCCCGTCGGGCCATGGAACACGGGATGCGCAGGGTGGCTGTTTATGTTAAGGGCCCGGGAGCCGGGCGCGAGGCCGCGTTGCGCGCCCTTCAGGCTGCTGGTTTCCAGATAACCCTTATCAAGGATGTGACACCTATTCCTCACGACGGTTGTCGTCCACCCAAGAAAAGAAGGATCTAACAATCAGCAAATATAGGAGGGAAGAGCCTTGGCAAGATATACAGGGCCTCGTTGTCGGTTGTGCAGGCGAGAAGGAATGAAGCTCTTCCTCAAGGGAGAGCGTTGTTATAGTGACAAATGCGCCTTTGAAAGGCGCAGTTATCCGCCCGGTCAGCACGGTCAGGCCCAGATGCGGGCCAAACGTTCTGACTATGGGATACGTTTGCGGGAAAAGCAAAAAGTAAAGCGTATTTATGGGGTGTCGGAGAAACAATTCAAGAAGTATTTTGACCGTGCGGATCGGATGCGCGGGCAGACGGGTCATAATCTCCTTCAGCTGCTGGAAAGACGCCTTGATAACGTGGTTTACCGGCTAGGTTTTGCTTCCTCCAGGGCGCAGGCCCGTCAGATGATCGTTCACGGGATGTTTAAAGTGAACGGCCGCACGGTGGATATTCCTTCCTACCTGGTAAAACCCGGGGAAGTTGTCGAGCTTAAAGAAAAATACCGTCAGAACTCCCTGATTCAGGACAATTTAGAGTCCGTAGTAAGAAGAGGGATACCGCAATGGCTGGAATTGGATGCTGATAACTTCAAGGGGACGGTAAAGACCTTGCCAACGCGTGAGGATATCACGATGCCCATTCAGGAGCAGCTCATTGTCGAGTTCTACTCCCGTTAACGGATACTCAAAAATATAGAGACAGGGTGGTGTTTATGGCAGAGACCAAGGTACCTATCAGCCGGAACTGGTTAGAGCTCATCAAACCGAAAGGAGTCCAGGTTCACGAGGATTCCAGGCCCCCATTTTATGGAAAATTTATCATTGAGCCCCTTGAAAGGGGCTTTGGCATCACCCTGGGTAATGCCCTCAGAAGGGTTTTGCTTTCTTCTCTTCAGGGCGCGGCGATTACCTGGGTGAAGATTGAGGGTGTCTCTCACGAATTCACCAGTCTTCCAGGTGTGGTGGAAGACGTGATCGATATTGTCCTCAATCTCAAGGGAGTCCGCCTCAAACTTTTTGATGAAGAGCCCAAAATTTTCCGCCTGGAGAAGGAAGGAAGCGGTGAGGTGAAAGCGGGAGACATCCAGACCGATGGCCAGGCGGAGATCGTCAACCCGGATCATCACATCGCTACTCTCACCAAAGATGGCCGTCTGAAAATGGAAATGCATGTGGAGTGGGGTAAAGGGTATCTTCCGGCAGATGTTTCCAAGATCGATGAAATTGGGGTCATTCCGGTAGATGCCATCTTCTCTCCTATTCAGAAGGTAAACTTTACCGTTACACAGGCGCGGGTGGGAAGAAGTAGCGATTTTGATCGTCTGGTAATGGAAATCTGGACTGACGGGACCGTAGATCCCGCGGATGCTATGGCTTACGCGGCCAAAATTCTCAAGGATCAGCTCACCGTATTTATCAACTTTGCCGAGGAAGAGACCGAGGCCGAGAAACCTGCTGAAGAAGAGCAGAAACCGGAATATTACCAATATCTTGACAAAAGAATAGACGAGCTTGAGCTTTCGGTGCGTTCTGCCAATTGCTTGAAAAATGCCAATATCCGTTATATTGGAGAGCTGGTCCAGAAGACGGAATCCGAAATGCTTAAGACCAAAAATTTTGGTCGCAAGAGTTTGAACGAGTTGAAAAAGGTGCTAGAAAAGATGGGTCTTTCTTTCGGGATGCAGATTCCCGATTGGAAACCACCTGAAGAAGCTCAAGAAGCTCAGTAGGAGATGGAACTATGAGGCACAGAAAACGCAGCAGAAGACTGGTGGGCAAATGGGAGCATCGTAAAGCCCTTTTAAGAAATCTTCTGATGGCCCTTTTTATCCACGAAAGGATCAAAACTACCGAGGCCAAGGCCAAGGAGTTGCGTCGTCTGGCGGACAAAATGATTTCTCTGGCCAAAAGGGGTGATCTGGCGGCCAGGCGCCAGGCGCTTTCCATTCTTCCGAACAAGGCTGTGGTGAGGAAGCTCTTTTCAGAGATCAAGGATCGCTATGCTTATCGTCAAAGTGGTTTTACCCGCATCGTTCGTATCGGTCCCCGCCGGGGAGATGCGGCCATGATGGTCCTTATCGAGCTGGTGACGGATAAGCTGGAACATAAGCGTTCGCCACGTAAGATCGAAGCGGAAGAAGCCGCCCAGAAAGAGATACCTGAGACGGAAGCCCGGGCTGAGGCCGCTGAGGAAGGAGCTCAAGAAGCTTCCCCTGAAGCCTCTGAAAAGACAGAAGCTGAGGTTGAGGCCCCCGAGGCTTCTTCGGAAGCACCCGAGATGGAGGCTGCAAGCAGAGACTCAGGATCTCAAGAAGAGATGCCCGAGGCTGTCGAAAAGTCAGAAACCGAACAGACTTCTGAGGATTCATCTGAGAAAGCCGAGACTTCTTCTGAGAAAGAAGAGAAAGAAAAGAGCTCTGAGGGTTCATAAAGTTTTTCTTTTTCCCCTTCAGAATAAAGGGCCCGCCGCTGGCGGGCCTTTTTATTTGGGTTCAAAAAACCGAAAAATTTTCTAGCCAGGGTCCTCTTTTTATGAAAGACTTTAAAAAGAGGAATGGAGATGGCTCCCCATCGAAAAGAAAATTTTTGGGCAACACCTTATCTGATCAACATTCTGGACCTGGTAAAGGTAGGGGTTGCCCTCCTTTCCCTTGAAGGCGAAATTCTTTACGCCAACAGGCAGGCGGAAGAACTCCTCTCTGAGTCCGATCTCAAGGGAAAGAACCTCAACCAGTTCTTTGAGGAGGAGGATCGGCGGCTTTTCTGGCATAACATCCTGACAATTCTCAAAAAGGAAGGGGTTTACGAGGGGGAGGGTTTTCTTGTCCCCCGAGGAGGGGCCGGTTTTATCGCCCAGATGCATTTTTTGCGTTACGAGCCCGAGGGGGCCGAGCCTTTTATCGTTTTGACTTTTCAGAACCTGGCCCGTCTTAAAAAACTTGAGAAATCCCTGGAAGAGGCCCGCCATCTGGCTTTTCTCGGTCAGATGCTGGCAGATATTTCCCATCACATCAGGAATCCTATTCTGGTAATAGGGGGACTTGCCAGGCGTTTAAAGGAGCATCCGGAACGGGCCCACGATTATGCCTCCGCCGTGGTTTATCAGTGTGAGAGGCTGGAGAGACTCCTTCAGGCCCTGGAGCGTTTCGTCCTTCTGCCTTCACCTCGCTTTCGCCCGGTTGAAATAAGGGAGATTATAGAGGGCCTTGAGGCCAGGTATAAATTAGAAATAAGCGGAGAGAGCCCCGAACTGGTAATGAATTATTCTCTGGATCTTCCGGTATTTTATACTGATCCGGAACTTCTGGTGGAGGCCCTCGGTGAGCTTATCCAAAATGCCCTTGAAGCGCACCAGGCGGTTGGGGAGAAACGCCCGGTCCTTTTTGAGGCCAAAGGAAACGAAAAAAGAATCCTTTTTAAGGTAGAAGACTATGGCGAGGGGATAAGGGTGGAGGCCTTATCTTTTATTTTTAGCCCTTTTTTTACCACCAAGCCGGGTCATTTCGGGATGGGCCTTACTCTAGCCTCCCGGATCGCCGGTCTCCTTTCTGGAGAGATTGAAGTGGTCAACACCTATCAACCTACGGTGTTTCAATTTCTTCTTCCCCTTGATCGTCGGCGTCCGGAGAGGAGAAAGCTTCTCTCTTAGGTCTTGATTAAAGAAACCACCTTTACTAGTAGTAAGCGCTAAAGCTTTCGATGGGAGGTAAGATGCCTAACCGGGAACGTTGGGCTACCCGTATTGGTCTTATTCTGGCTATGGCGGGAAACGCCGTGGGGCTTGGCAATTTTTTGCGTTTTCCCACCCAGGCCGCCCAAAACGGTGGCGGTGTCTTTATGATCCCTTACATGATCTCTCTCATCCTTATAGCCATTCCCCTGATGTGGGTGGAATGGGCTATTGGCCGTTACGGAGGGGTGCGGGGCCATGGGACCACCCCTGCCATTTTCCGCCTCCTCTGGCAAAATCCGCTTGCCAAGTATATCGGAGTTCTCGGGCTTTTCGTGCCCTTTGTGGTCTCCTGTTATTACGTCTATATTGAAAGCTGGACTCTGGGCTACGCGGTTATGTCTCTTCTGGGGATGCTCCCCAAGGTATCTGCCTCTTCGACCTCCCCAGAAGTCTATCTCACCCCTTTCCGTGAGTTTTTAAATTCTTATACCGGTATGGGGGCGGGGGATTTTTATCATCCCAGCTTCAAGGCCTATCTTTTTTTTCTGATCACCATGGGGCTCAACATTTACGTCCTTATAAAAGGCATTTCCGGGGGTATTGAACGTTTGGCCAAGGTGGCGATGCCACTTCTTTTCCTCTTTGCGGTAATATTGATGATAAGGGTCTTTACGCTGGAGACTCCTCACGGCTTGGCAGTAGCCGGCCTTAATTTTCTCTGGGAGCCCAAGTGGTCAGAGCTTGCCAATCCCAAGGTGTGGCTGGCGGCAGCAGGCCAGGTCTTTTTTACCCTGAGTCTGGGGTTTGGGGCCATTATCACTTATGCCTCTTATCTCAAACGAAACGATGACATTACCCTTTCTGCCCTTACGGCCTCTTCTCTAAACGAACTTGCAGAAGTGGTTCTGGGAGGATCCATTGCTATTCCGGCGGCAGCGGCCTTCTTTGGGGTGGCGGCGGCGCAAACCATCGCTGCCAGTGGGGCCTTTAATCTTGCTTTTGTGAGTCTGCCGGCGATCTTTGCCAATATACCTTTTGGGCAATTCTTTGGTTTCCTCTGGTTTATTTTGCTCTTCTTTGCCGGGCTTACCTCCTCGGTAGCCATCACCCAGCCGGTGATAGCCTTTCTCGAAGACGAGTTCAAAATGGAGCGCCGGATGGCGGTTCTTGCCACTATGTTTGTCCTCTTTTCCGTGGCGCATGTCGCTGTTTTTCTGGCCGGTGCCCTGGATGAAATGGATTTTTGGGCGGGGACTTTCTTCGTGGTAGTCTTTGCCCTCTGCGAAGTCCTGATCTTTTTCTGGGCTTTTAGCCCTTCTCAGGCCTGGGCAGAGATTAATCGGGGTGGTTATATCAAGCTTCCCCGTCTCTTTTTCTATGTCATGCGGTATGTTACTCCCGTATTTCTTTTTCTCATAACCCTCTGGTGGCTGGTAACCATTCTTCCCGGCTATCTTATGGAAAGTAAATGGACTTCCTGGGTGGCGCGGGAAGTTTTGGTGGCCATTATGGCTGTTTTTTGTTTTCTGGTATATTTTCAGGATAAAAGACGGAGGCGGAAATGAAGGGCTCAGCCTTGCTCTTTATGCTATTTTCCTGGAATCTCATCACTTCTCTCTGCACTTTTTGTTTTACACGCCTCTTTCTGGCCGAAAGAAAGACTCGCAAAACCCGCAAAAGAGCAACTTAGGTGAAAGGCCTTTTTACCCCCTGCCCACCTTTAGCAGAGCGTCTAAGGCCTAAAAATCTTCAGGAATTTGTGGGCCAGAAACACCTTCTCGGTCCGGGAAAATTTCTCATTCGTGTCCTTGAGCAGAAAAGGCTTCCTTCCCTTATCCTTTGGGGGCCACCTGGTTGCGGAAAGACGACCCTTGCCTTTCTGCTGGCCAAGGAAGTGGGGGCGGATTTTATTCCTCTTTCTGCCGTAGAGGCGGGTTTAAAGGAAGTTAAGGAGGCCCTCAGACAGGCGGAAGGAAGGGCCCGGCTAGGGAAAAAGACGGTCCTTTTTATTGACGAAATCCATCGTTTCAACAGGGCTCAGCAGGATTTTCTCCTCCCCTTTGTGGAAAA
>JALSPN010000043.1 GCA_026985945.1 Thermodesulfobacteriales bacterium | reverse complement strand
CCAAAAAGCTTTCCGACCTAAATGTTCTCACCTACGAAAGCGCTCAGATTGGTCTAACCATCGTTGAGGCGGCCATCTCCGACATCGACGGCATCCGGGCGGAGCTTGGCTCCGTGCAGAACCAGCTTACATCCACGGTGGCCAACATCTCCGTCACTCAGGTGAATGTGCAGGCCGCGGAATCTGCCATCCGCGAGGTGGACTTTGCCGAGGAAAGCGCCAACTTCACCAAGATGCAGGTGCTCATGCAGGCGGGTATGTTTGCGCTTGCCCAGTCGAACACCATCCCGCAGATGGCCATCCAGCTGCTCCAGGGCTAAAGGCCTCTCTCCCCTAAGGCCGGCAAGGCGGGGCTTAACGCCCCGCCTTTTCCATTCCCCCTTCGTAAGGGGGGCCAGGGGGATCGCTTCCACATTACCCTAATTCCCGGTTAATCCTTCCCTCCCTAGTAGGGAGGGAAGGGGGAGGGTGAAAGTTGGCGCAGATTGCTGAGCTTTCACCCCTTCCCCCTTGTAGGGCCTTGTGGGGGGGAGGGAGATCCCCTTCGCCACTCACCAGCACACCCTTTGGGTGAAAAGTCAAAGTGAGCATTTTCCTTGAAATATAATACCGAAGAGCTCTTCTCTACTCTGCTAACCGGAAATTAGGGTAAAATGCTGGATAATTTCCGGAAATTGTTTTACTAATTAATTTAGACAAAGTTTCAGGGAAGTTCTTTTATGGGATATGCCTTAAAACTTTACGAAGCTTTCCAGGATCTCGGTAAAGATAAGGCCACCATCCTTGCCGAATTCGCTGAATATGTAGAATCAAGAAAGGCTGCCACCTCCCAAGAGCTCAAGGAGGCCGAACTAAGGCTGCAGAAGGAGATCGAGGGGGTAAGGCTTGAGGTTGAGCAGGTAAGAAAGGAGCTCAAGGAGACTGAGCTTGGCTTGCAAAAGGAGATTGAAGGGGTAAGACTTGGTCTGCAGAAGGAGATCGAGAAAACGCGAGCAGACATTCTCAAATGGATGTTTATTTTCTGGGCCAGCCAGCTTGCCACCTGGACGGGGATCTTGATTGGCGCCTTAAAGTGGTTACTCCACTAATCCCGGTATCGAAAAAAATTTAATCTTTCCCGGGCCAGGGGCGGCATTTTTTGCAGGGGCAGAAGCCGGCGCGAAAAGCTTCTTTCATATTTTTGAAAATAACCCTGTTTCGGCGCGAGGTGTGCCTGCCGAAGGGACAGCCCGGGCGATGAAAACGACGAGATCGTCTGTTTCCAATATAATAAGGCTCTCCGTTAAAAAATTCTCCGCCCCAAAGGCCCCTTTTCTCCTTTATGGCCCGGCGCTGAACCTCAAGAAGGGGGGCGTAATATTTAAGATTGGGAGGGAGATAACATACAAAAGCCAGGCCCTTGGAGACCAGAACTTCCTGGACAAATGTACCATCAGGCAAAAAAACATAGGCCAGGAGTCTGCCAAAGCGATCACGAGGTTCTTCTGCAATTTCTAAAATGACCCTCTTTCCCTTGACGAGTTTGATATTTTCAAGGAGGGCTTCACGCCCGAAGGGCTCTCCCGGCTCGTCCCCATGAGGAATTTCTGGGGCGTTAATACCGGCATACCGCACCTTGGTGCCATCACGCAGCACGATGGTATCCCCGTCTATGACCCAGCGGACATAAAAACTCCTGGAAGCCTGGCAGGCTGAAAAAAAGAGCCAGAAAAGAAAACCTGCAAGGATTAACCGTTTCATAAAAACCTCCTTTCCGGTTGCAAGGACCAGGGCTTTGTTTATGTTTAAGGCATGCTACCAAAAGCCACGCGTAAAGAGCCAGTCCTTTTTCAGACTAGCACGGGCCTGCTCATGGGCCTGGTCTGTTATCATCACGGGATGGAAACCCTCTCCTTTGTGCTGGAAAAGAGAGAATTTTTCGATCTGGAATGGCCGGCCCTCGTAGCCATCGATGCCCAGGGCTGGCATCCCATTCCTTTGATGCTTGAACACGTAGTTATGCAGCGAACAAACATCATCTGGTACACCACCGCTATCCCTGAACCTCTGATCAAACAATATCGGGAGCGCTTACCCATTAAACCCGATACACCACCTAAACCACCTTCGCCCCCTAAAGGACCACCTAAACCACCCAAAGAAAAAATAGTCCTCTTTCCGAGGTCCAAAAATGATTAGGATTGCCCCTTCTATCCTTTCAGCCGATTTCGGGCGTCTGGCCGAAGAAGTGGCTGCTGTGGCGGCTGCGGGTGCTGATGTCATCCATATTGATGTAATGGACGGGCACTTTGTCCCCAATTTGACTTTAGGCCCTCTAGTTGTGGAGGCTATAAGGCCTGTTACCGACCTGCCTTTTGATGTCCACCTTATGATTACCAATCCAGACGCCTTCATCGAGGCCTTTGCCAGGGCCGGGGCAGATTGGATCTCCGTGCACGTAGAGACCTGTCCGCATCTTCATCGAACCATTAACCGCATCAAGGAACTGAGCAAGAAGGCCGGAGTGGTCCTTAATCCCGCTACCCCCCTAACCACGCTTGATTTTATTCTGGAAGAAGTCGATTACATCCTCATTATGAGTGTCAACCCCGGTTTTGGCGGACAAAAGTTCATTCCTTCCGCTCTTCGGAAAGTGAGCGAGCTAAAAAATATCCTCCGCACTCGAGGGCTTGAAATCCCTATTGAAATCGATGGGGGGATAAATCTTGAAACAATAGGGGCCGCGGTGAAGGCCGGGGCAGAAATATTAGTTGCTGGCTCTGCTATCTTTGGGACTGAAAATTACGCCCAAACCATTAAATCTTTGAGGCAAAAGGCCCTGGAGGTCCTTACTGTTTAGCTTCACAACGGGGCTTTTTTATGGCACCTTAAGGCCATGAATCTCTTTTTTTTCAAACTTGCTCTCATTGTTTATACCATCGCCACGGTAGGATTTTTTGTCTATCTCTACACCCTCAAACAAGAGGCCTCCAAAGGGGCTTTTTATACCCTTTCCCTTGGCTTTTTCTTTCATTCCTTAAGCATCGCCCTGCGCTGGTGGGAAGCCGGACACCCGCCCCTTACCAACCTTTTTGAGGCCACTTCTTTTTTGAGCTGGGGGCTGGTGCTGGGATACATTATTATTGATCGCAAATTCTCCCAGGCCAAAACCCTGGGGGCTTTTGTAACCCCTCTGGCCACCTTTCTTATGATTTATTCCTCTTTTTGCCCCAAAGAAATTCTCCCCTTACCTCCTGTGCTAAGAAGCCTCTGGTTACCCATACACGCCGCCATCTCTCTTGTTTCCTACGGCTTTTTCATTCTGGCGGCGGCAAGTGGTGTGATGTACCTCATCCAGGAAAGGCAGATCAAACGCAAAAGACTGGGAGGCTGGTTCAAAAGGCTCCCTTCCCTTGAAGTCCTTGATCGCATCAACGAGCTCTCCCTCAAAATAGGCTTTCCACTTTTGACGGTGGGTATCATCACGGGGGCGGTCTGGGCGGAAAAGGCCTGGGGCTCTTACTGGAGCTGGGATCCCAAGGAGACCTGGTCTCTTATCATGTGGCTCATCTATGCCGCCCTCCTCCACGAAAGGTTGGCTGTGGGCTGGCGCGGAAGAAAGGCAGCCTGGCTTTCTCTGGTGGGTTTCGTGGCCTGGATTATCTCATTTTTTGTAGTAAATCTTTACATTCCGGGGGCTCATACTTATGTCGAATGGCACGGCTAAAGACCATATCATCCTGATGGGTCTTAACCACCGCACTGCTCCGGTGGAGGTGCGGGAGGCCCTCTCCTTTGCCGGCAAAGCCCTTGAGCCCACTTCCCTGTTTCTAGAGATCCCTGTGGTGCGAGAAACCATGTTTCTTTCTACCTGCAACAGGGTGGAGCTTCTTTTCGTAAGCCGAGAGCCGGAGACCGCCATCGAAATGTGCAAAGAGGCCTGGGGGCGGGCCAACGAGCTTGAAGTCCCTCTTTTTGAACCCCACCTCTATTATTTTCGGGATGAAGAAGCTGTCCGGCATCTTTTCAGGGTGGCTGCCGGGCTTGATTCTATGGTCCTCGGAGAGCCTCAGATCCTTGGCCAGTTAAAAGATGCCTATCGACGGGCAGCTCAAAGGCGTGCTACCGGTGTCATATTGAACCGCCTTCTCCACAAGACTTTTTCCGTGGCCAAAAGGATCCGGACCGAAACCGGGATAGGGAGCCACGCTGTTTCCGTAAGTTACGCAGCGGTAGAGCTGGCCAAAAAGATCTTCGGCGAACTTTCTGGCAAACAGGCCATGCTCATTGGGGCCGGAGAAATGGCGGAGCTTGCCGCCCAGCACCTCCTCTCCCAGGGGATAGAAAAGCTTGTCGTAGCCAATAGGACCCTTTCTCGTGCCCTTGAGCTTGCCAAACAATTCCGCGGGGAGGCAATCTCCCTTGAAGAAATAGAAGATTTTCTCCTGAAGGTTGACATCGTTATTTCTTCCACCGGAGCCCCCCACTACATCCTCACCGCCGATCAGATCCGGAAGCTAATGCGGCCCCGCAAACTGCGCCCGATCTTTTTCATTGATATTGCCGTGCCAAGAGATATTGACCCTCAGGCCAATGAAATCGAAAACGTCTTTGTTTATGACATTGACGACCTTAAAGCCGTGGTAGAAGAAAACCTTTCCTTTCGCAAAAAAGAGGCCCTGCGAGCCGAAAGAATTATCGAAGAAGAAGTCCTCAA
>JALSPN010000042.1 GCA_026985945.1 Thermodesulfobacteriales bacterium | reverse complement strand
AAGCTCTCTTAGCCGCCAGAGACCATACTCCATGTTAGCCGGAGTGCGAGAAGAAGTGGCATCAGCCACAACGATTACTTTTTGTCCTTCTTCTAAGGCGGAAAGGGCGGTCTGATAAACGCAAATGTGCGTTTCAACGCCACAGATAACAATAGAAGAACGCCCTACCCTTCGACAGGCTCCTAAAATAGCTTCGTTTTTAAAAGCACTAAATTCTACTTTGTCAAAGACTTGATACTCTTTTACTAGCTCCTGCAACGGCTCAACATAAGGGCCGAGACCTTTGGCATATTGAGTGGTAGGAATCACCGGCACTTCAAAGACCTTGGCCCAGCGCAAAAGAAGAGAAATATTTCGAGTCACCCTTTCAGCCTCGTGGATTACCGCCATTAGTTTTTCTTGCGGGTCAATCACCATGAGGTAGAGATCTTTGGGATTTAAAAAAAGAGATTTCATCTTAACTCCCCTTCTGTAAAGGTTGTTTTTCGTCAAGTTCAGGGACCCGAAGAAGCCTTTCATCCGGGGGTTTAGAAAGCTCTTGCTGGAGATACTCTAACCGGTCTGCAATGGTAGGAGGTTTTTCTTTGATATTGTAGAGCAGGCGGTAAATAAAGCCCGGGCCTTTGGCAAGGGAAGGTTTTAACTTGAGGGCCTTTTGGTAATCTCTTACGGCCTCTTCGTAGCGCCCTTCACGGTCATTTAAAATCCCCCGGTTTGCCCAGGCCTCGGCAAAATCCGGGTGTTCCTGAATAAGATCATCTAACACTTTACGGGCTTCTGGATAACGTCTGGTCTGGATATAAACTAGGGCCTCCCCCAGTTTTGCAGGATAGTAATCGGGATTTATCCTTTGAACTTCTTTAAAACAGGCAAGAGCCTTTTCGTATTCTCCATGCTCCAAGCGATAATTCCCCTCGCGGTAGGTCATCTCTCCAGGAAATTCTTCTCTATCGGCAGTAATATACTGGAAACCTAAAGCCAGGATACCAACAAAAGAGAGACCTAGAAGGAGATTACGCAGATCCTCGGGGCGCATAGAACAAATTATAAAATAGAAGGGGCGGTTTGAAACCGCCCCTTTATTTTTAGTCAGGCATGTCAATATCAAAGCGGGCTTTTTTGAGGTCGGCAATATCCTCCACCAGGGCCTTAATTTCTTTTTCGGGCATGGTGGACATCTCCATCTTGTAGGCCAAGAACCACATCATGAAGACTCCCAAAGCCCACCAGATGATCTGCCAGGCCCAGATGGAAGGCATACCAAAAATCCAGGTGCTCATATCTTTGGGATTGCCAAAGATGGTGTTGCCAAGGACGGCTCCCGGACCAATCGCAAAGAAGAACCAGATAAGAGTAATGGCCCAGGCCAGGGGCACAAGCTTCTTCTTTTGCTCTGGCAGGCCTGCGTGTTCCTGAAGGAAGGCGTGGAACTTCATTTTGTGTTCCAGCGCCTTCTTATCCTGCGTAAAGGCGGAAACGATAATAGCAATGGAGAGGTTAAAGATAATTCCCCACCCGGCGGAGTGGATTGTCAGCGGCCAGCGCCCCCAGGCCTTAATGCCGAGCCACTTCTGCCCAATGCTTTCGGTGCAGGTAACCGCAATGAGACCGGCAATCAACCCCAGAATAACCCCCTGCCTCGTAAGCCAGGGCCAGTAACAAACACCAATCAATGCAGGCCACATCTGGAAGCCGTAAGCCACCGCCAGCCCTCCTAAAAGCACGAGGGCGTCCTTGGAGTAAGTAGCCACCAGAAGCGCTGCCCCGGCGATGAGGAAAACCGCTATCCGCCCGACGAGCTTCTGCTGGGCGTGAGTAGCGTCGGGGTTGATGAAAAAGCGGTAAACATCGCGTGTAATCATACCGCTGGCAGTGGACATGTAAGCTGAACCCGTGGACTGCATCGCAGCCAGAGCACACACCGCCAGGATCCCTACCAGCCAGGGAGCCGAGTCCGCCATCAGGCGAATCAAGGCCGGCACCAACATGCCCTGTTTTCCGGGTAATTCCATAAGGTCTTTGCCAAGTTTTAAAACGTCCTTAGCAATTCCGAGCTCAAGAAGTTTGGCATCAGCCCCGATGAGGTGGCCACCAAGCCCCTGCATGGCGGTGAAAACGATGAGGATAAAACCGATCCCGGCCGAAGAAGCCCAGACCTGCTGCGGGGCAAAGGGTTTGGGATTTTTGTTTGAAAAAGCCCACATGGAAAAGGCCGGAGCAGACTGAATACCCATAAGGGCAAACATGTAGGTCAGGATCATTACCCCTGTCCAGGCTCCACCTTTGGCCAGAAGACCGGATTTCACGAACTGGATCACCCCGGGAATGGCCACGTAATGGCTGTAACCGTCAGGGGTAAGCTTGGTATCCACCTGAGACATTTTAAAGATCCCTTCCTGAAGGGCATGCCAGCCCCCCACGGCATTAAGAGTAATAAGGCCGATAATAACGATACCCACCGCCAGCATGATACACTGGGCCGTATCTACATAAGCCACCGCCCTTAAACCCCCAAGCATCACGTAAATCACCACCACGATGGAAAGGAGCCACATACCAGCTTCAACCCCAAGAAGACCATCCGTTAAAACGTTGAAAAGAAAACCTGACGCCCGAAATTGAAGACCGAGATAAGGAATAGAAAAAATAAGGGCTACCAAAACTACCAAAAGCCTGATGATATTGGACTGATAATAATGAGAGAACATCTCTCCTGGGGTTACATAACCAAAACGTTTACCCAGCATCCACTGCCGCTTGAGAAAGATTACCCCGGTAAAAGGAATCGTGATGGCATAAAAAGAAGCAAAGGCGTATTGTAAGCCATCACGGTAGATGAGACCGGGATGCCCGATGAAAGTCCAACCGGAGAAAGAAGTAGCCGTTGCTGCCAGCACGAAGACCCAGAGCGGAATCTGACGCCCAGCGATGAAGTAGTCAGAAGCAGTCTTGGCGATGCGCGCTCCCTTCACACCCCAGAAAATACAATAAAGCCAATACAACCCCACAAAAACAAAAAGCCAAATCACATGTGACGCCATCTCGCCCTCCTTCTAAAAGGATTTTGATTTTTGACTTTTTCAAATAAATAACATCTAATTAACATAAGTTTTCTTAAAGATTTTCTTCACAATTCTTAATAAAGAACGAATTTATTTAAACTTGGGCCTGCTTTTTAACAAACTTGGCCTCTTTTGCCAAGTATCCCTTGAGGCATAGAAAAAAGAGGATTTTAAAGAAAAACGGAATAGAAAGAGAGCTATTATAGGCTTTTTTAAAAAATTTCTTGCTTACTCAAGATATTTCGGGCCAGAACTTTCTCTTATAAAGGGCGGGGCGGTAAAAACCGCCCCTGTTCTTTACATCCCTTTGCGGGATTCTTCGATGGCCTTATCGATGCGGGCCTGGAGCTCGGGAGGGAGTCCTTCGATGCGAACATTCAAAAAGCCCCGCACTACAAGGCTTGTAGCCTCTTCTTCGTTAAGCCCGCGAGCCATGAGGTATTCGATCTCTTCCCGGGCAATCTTTCCTACCGCCGCTTCGTGGGACATATCAACATTGGCTACGTGGGCTTCAAGCTCGGGAATGGCCAGGATGTAGCCCTGGTCCGAAAGCATAAGCCCCTGACACTCCAGGTGGGCCTTAATATCAGGGGCCTTGCCAATGAGGTGCCCCCGGGCAATGGTCTCACCCCCGTAGCAAACGGTGCGAGAAATGATCTCCGCCCTCGTCTCGGGGGCTTCAAGGATCACCCTGTTTCCGAGATCAAGGAAGGCCCCTTCTGGAGCAGCTACAATGGAATTGAATTGTCCCACTGCTCCCCGACCCTTCAAACGGCAGGTGGGAAAAGATTGCACCGAACCCACCTTATCAAGGGATATGTAGTTAGAGATGATCACCCCACCCTCTTCTACCCAGATCCCCGTGCGGGGACGGACGTGGACTTTCTCCCCCCATTCGTGGATCATGGTATAGGTAAACTTGGCATTTTTTTCCACATAGAATTCCGAAACCCCGATATGGAGCCCGGAGGTTACGTGAGGATTGGTGGTGCAGCCGGTAATAATGTGGAGCTCAGCCCCTTCTTCCACGATAACGATATTGTGCACCCTCTGGGCCACCCGATCCGTGCGGATGTAAAGACAGGTCTGAAGGGGGTAAATGACCTTCTCTCCGGCTCGCACGCGGATGAAATAACCGTTGTCAAGGTCTTCGGCGGTTATTTTGGTAAATTCGTCTTTTTCCGGTGGAACCGCCTTCCAAAAGTATTTTTCTTTCAGCCAGTCGTATTTTTTGAGGGCCTCAGTGATGGGAAGGAGCTCAAGCCCTTCCGGGACACACTGACAGGAAACCACCCCACAGTCGGCCTGCACAAAAAGCCCCAGCCGGTCTTCGGCCTCAAGATCAATACCGACCTCTTTGAGCCTGGCCAGCTCTTCCTGAGAAAATTCTTCCAGAGATTTAGGCGGTTCCACCGCCTTGGCCGGGACAAACTCCTCCAAATTTAAACGCTCAACTGGGTTTCCATTCTTCTCAGACATTTCAAACACTCCTCGTAACCGTGTTTTTGGATTCCCTCAAAGATCTCCTGAGGGTTTCCGTAACAATAGATTTTACCGTCAAGCATGACATAGCCCCGGTCAGCCGGGACATATTTCAGAATAAAGCCTGTGTGGGTAATGATAAGGCCACTTTTTTGCCGCGGCCGATGAGTATC